>JAQVRJ010000004.1 GCA_028701115.1 Clostridia bacterium | reverse complement strand
TTTCGTGTTGGTTTGACACTTACATTATACTGGATTGTCTATGTTTTTTATATAGTTTTTTTAAAAAAAGATAAAAAACTAGTAGGTAAATCTTTTATGATTTGCCTACTAATATTTTACACTAACTTTGAACATTTAAACTTAGATTACCAAATTCTTCGAATTCATTTAAAAATACTCATTATTTTATGTATTATTCTACACAATATTCTATAAAAAATATTAGATTCTGGTAAATACTTTTTTATTAAAACTTTAAAAGGTAATTTATCTAAATTTTCAAAAAACTTTTCTCTATTTTTATGCAAATCTGCTGATTTTATCATCATAAAATTAAATTCTAATGCTTTATCTAAGTCTACTTTTTTGAAAATAATATTAGTATTTATATTATCAAATAATTCTATTCCTTTTTTAGAATTAACTATAACTAAAGAAGTTCCTTTATCATCATTCATTTCTGGCAATACTTCACTTATTCCCCAAAAATCTCCTAATGTTATATCAGATAATCTATTAAGTTTTTTAAATTTGCAATTATAACATGAATCTCTCAAACAAATATCTTTTAAAAAAGCTTTCAAATACAAATCCTTCTTATATACATTTTTATATTTAATACTATCATTCTGTAATACTATATTATAATTTGACCAACCTTCACTTTTATCTCTAAAATTAATTATTATCTTATCTTTATTATCGCCTAGCCTAAATTCTAAATATTTTTTCCATACTTTTGGAGAAGGAACTCCGTGGCATATAATATCTTGAGTATATAAATTTTCATAATCTATTTGTAAATATGATAATAAGCCTTCTATTTGGCATGGCGTACCAGTATATAATACCAAAACATTCTTATCTAAATAACCTTTAACTTCTTTATATGTAGTATTTGTATTACTTTGTAAATATTTCGAACCACGTAATTTATATAAATCATATATATTATCAATACATATATGTTCTACTAAATTTTCATTATTAAAACTAGCTCCGAATACAACTCCCCCACGATTAATAATATTTATTGCTAATAAAGTAAAAATTCCACCTGATGAACTCTCCATTCTAATTTTTTCATCTTTATTATAACAAGCATAGGCTATAGGATTATTTTTATTATCTTTATTTGCTAACATTGGACATGCCTTTTCACACATACCACAATTAATACATTTATCTTTATCTATACTAGGAAACCAAAATCCTTTTTCATCGTTAATCATTTGTATTGCATTAGTTGGACATATATTATAACATGCATTGCAACCACAGCAATTTGTTTTATTTATTACATTTATCACTTAATTTCCTCCTAGCTAAAAGATTCTTACAACCGTTTCTTTCATATTCATTCATTCCCAAATTCCACATAAGTAATACGTATACTATTATGTATAATATTATTTGAGGTATAAAAGACCACTTATTTAAAGGTATTAAATTCACGATTATAATTCCAATTAATAAGGACATTAATACCGGTATTGTCATTTCTAATATTTGTCTCCAAAATTCTGGTATATTAATATTAATTTTTTTATAATAATATATATTTAAAATTATACCTTGTCCTAATATCAAAGCTGTAGCTGTTCCTATTGCTGCTCCTATTACACCATATATATTAACCAATACTACCGAAAGTATAATGTTTAATACAGCTATTCCTAAAAAAACTAAAGATCTAAACTTATGTAAATTTTTAACTTGTAAAATACTTATTCCTACGTTTTGAATTAAAGGAATAGTAACAGATAACATAAGGATACATGCTAATGTAAAAGATTCATGATATTCAAAACCAAATAATTTTATAATAAATGGTGAACCAAATAATATAAATCCTGTCATTATTAATGCCATAATTATATATTGTATTCTTCCTGTTTGAATAAATATATCTGTATATTCTTTATCCGTCGCTTTATTCTCTTCCATTTTAGATATTTTAGGCAAAAGAACTCCGGATATTGCAGTAGAAAACATCAAGTAAAATTGATTAAATTGCGAAGCAACAGCATATATAGCAACTGAAACCGTTCCTAAAGAAATACCAATAATAAATTGATCCATGCTCCAATTTATTCTGTCTATAATCAAATTTAAAAAAATGAAAAATGAAAAAATAAATATTTCTTTAAATAATGGTTTATCAAACTTTTTAAAAATAAATTTAACATCTAACTTTTTATAGCAATATAACATATTAAAAAGTAAACAAATAATATTTACTATTGTTAACACAATTACTAAGGCTATCGACTTATACCCTAAAAATAATAATGGTATCATTATTAACGGTGTTAAAATAATTCTAACTATATTTATAACCTTAATAAACACAAATTTCTCATATGCACTTATTATTGAATTAAAAATGCTTAACGGGAAAGTAATTATTAAATTAAAAGTTAATATAGACATTAACATCTTTGCTTTTTCTAACTCAGCAATAGTTAATGAACTACCAAAAATATTATCAATATTTAATAATAATATTATACCTATGACTCCTGCTATTGCACCAATAACTGTATATATAATAAAAAACATTCCATGTAAAGTTTTCTGCTTTTCCTTATCTTTTTGAGCTATATATTTTGCAGTATAAATAATTATAGCACTACTAAATCCCAAATCCAATACTGTCAAATATGAAATAATAGAAGATACCAAAGAATACAAGCCATATTCTGATTGTCCAAGCATACCTGTAACAAAAGGTAAATATGTGATTCCAACGATCATATTTAAGCCAATTACTACATATGATAATATTGCTCCCCATTTTATTTCATTAATTTTCAATATAATTCTCCTTTAACTCAAAAGCTTTACTTAAATAATCAAATGAACGTTTCTTTTCAGAATTTAATACAACGTTAACATTATTAAAATTACAATTAAAATTCATATCAAATTTATTATCATTTATTAATCTTTCTTCAAAATTGAACATTTTTAACAAGGTATCAATTCGAGAAGACATACTTTGTGTTTTATCCTCTCTATTCATTGTATAAAAAGGTACTTTATATAATAATGAAAACACAGTCCCATGAAATGAATCTGTTATAATAATGCTAGCATTTTTAATATACCATATGAATTCTCCTGGACTTTTTGCATAATACTTTTTATATTCTAATCTAGCTAAATTAATAACATCTATATTATTTTTTTTTGCAAAATTATATATATTTTCTTTACGTTCAGACGAGTAATTACCAAGAAAATATGTAAGTATATATTTATTTTTTGGCAAATGTTTAGGAGACTTAATAATTTTATTCCATTCTTCAATAGAAAGTAGCATTGTAGGATCCACTAAAACAGGAACATCTTTTTTAATTAAATCTTTAACAATTTTTGCCCCTTGTTCTTCTCTTACAGATATATATGACATATTGTTTAACCCTTTAATATATTGATCTTTCAATTCATCTTCTATTTCATCAATTCCAAAACTAGCAGAATATGCGATATTCTTATCTTTTGGCGAAAATATTACAAAATACCAATCCAACATTTTTCTTACAAAATTATGATTCCAAACTTGATCACTCCCAATAACTAATTTATCATATATAACATTTAGACTATTGAATTCTTCTTTAGTCAACCTATATCCCTTTACGTTTAGATTTTGATTACTAAATTCTTTCATAGTTTTTTTTCGATTAATATTCTTAATTTTTCTATTCAAACCAATTACTTTTAAAAAAATATATCTAAAAAATAATTTTATAGTAAATTTATTACAATAATACTTTATTGTCTTATTTTCGATTAAATCAAGTTTTATAGTTTCCACATCTTGAGAAAATTTTTCTAATATTTTTTTCAAAGCATAATTTTGAAGTTTATTACCATAATTATCTTCACCATATAATGTTATAATTCCTATTTTCATATATATTTTTTATGATATATTTAATAATTTAAATATTCATGTTCTCCTTTCATATTTTATCTTGATATATGTTATTCATTTCTTTTCTTACATTATCTATAAAAAATGGTTTCAATACTTCTTTTGATTTCTGCACAAAAATATTGCGTTTATCTTTATCTTTAATTAATTTCTTTACCCCATTAACAAAAGAATCAATATCAAAATCAACCAATAATCCATTCTCATTATTTAGTATTAAATCATCAGTACCTCTGGCATGTACAGAAACTATAGGTACCCCAACATACATAGCTTCCATAATATTAACAGGTAATCCCTCTCGTGCACTAGCAGATACATATATATCTGTTATGGATAACAAAGGAACTTTATCTGTTCTAAATCCCAACAATTTAACATATTTAGATAATTTATTATCTTCAATTTGTTTTTTATAAATGTCTTTATAATCGCCAGCACCAATTAACAATAAGCAAACCTTTATATTATCATTAACTAATTGTTTTACAACATCAATTAAGAATGATTGTCTTTTTAATTGTCTATATTCACCAATAAAAGATAATACAATACTATCTTTATCAATTCCTATATCTTTTCTATATTTTTCTTTTTCTTCTTCTGTCACAGGTATATCTAGACTATAATTATCCAACCCAATCCCATGCACATAAATTACCTTTTTTGCTTTAAATTTATCTTTTACTAAATTATAATCATCATTATTCATTGTTATTAAACAATCTGTATATTTACACATAAATTTTTCAACAGGATAATATAATAGCCAATCAATCAATGGACCCCCTTTACAAAATTGGAATCCATGTGCAGTATACAATACTTTTGTATTATTCGTTTTCCTTGTTTCCTTAGCAGCTAATCTTCCAAGTACTCCTCCTACTGGTGTATGGCAATGAATAATATCATATGTGTTTTCTTTCATAATTTTTTTTAATTCTTTATATGCAGTAATGTTTTTCTTCTTAAACGGAAACCTTTCAAAATGTATATTAAAATGCTTATCACAATATTCTATAGGTTCATTACCCAAACAAGCAACATGGACTTCATAACCTTTTTCTTTAAAATAACGCAAATATGGAATATGGAAAAATTTTATATGGCTTATAACAGTTGCAATAAATAAAACTTTTTTCATATTCCACCTCTTTCAATATTTATTACTATAATATTCTTTTACTTGCTTTCTCGACTCAAAAAAAGACTTTACATCATCCATCCCTCTATCTTGAGTATCAGCTTTCTTTATAACCTTTTTTATAGTTTTAAAGAATATTTTCAAATCATTAATAAATGTTATGTTTTGTATATATTGTAAATCATATCTAAATCTATCTTCATAGGGTAATTCACTTCTACCATTAATTTGAGCTAATCCTGTTAATCCCGGCCTTACATCTAATCTATGCTTTTCTTCAACAGTATAATATGTTACAAAATCTGTAATTAAAGGCCTTGGGCCTACAATGCTCATATCACCTTTCAATATATTAACTAATTGTGGCAATTCATCAAAACTTGTCCTTCTTAGAAATTTACCAAACTTAGTTAAACGAACATCATCTGCTAAATAATATCCATTCATATCCTTTTCATTTGTCATTGTTCTGAATTTATATATATTAAAAATTTTGCCGCCTTTTCCTGGTCTTTGTTGTTTAAAAAGAACTGGGAACCCTAAATTTATTGCTACAGAAATTGAAACAATTAGTAATACTGGCGATAATGCTATTATTAAAATCAAAGTTGCTAATATATCTATCATTCTCTTGAAAAACTTTTTGTACATTATTATCCCACCCATTAACTCTTTATTATATACATATATATTAAGTATATACATATATTTATTATTTTTATATAATATCATATATGATTTTAAAAGACAAGTACTATTTCTTTTTTTGCTTACGGGAAGAGGGTTTACATATTTATTTGCTTTATTTAAAATATATGATATAATAAGAAGAAATCAAAATAATATAGAAAACTAGGAGATATCATGAAAAGAAATTATTTTAATATTATATTAGCAATTATGTCATTTTTTGTACCATTATTATTTCTTCCACAATTTTTAGGACATTATAATTTACCCAAATTTTATATGTTAATAGCATGTGCAATTATGTTATTAATAGGACTTATTAAAAACTATAAAGCACTAAAAACAGATCTTATTAATTATACAGCAATACTGTATCTTTTTCTTACTATACTAAGTACAGTATTTGCAATTATGCCTAATTTAGCATTAACTGGATCCGAATTAAGATATGATGGGTTAATGTCCTTTATATCTTACATATTAATATTTTTATCTGCAAAAGAATTTTTAGTATATGATAAATTTTTTATAAAAATATTAAAAATTATGTCATTAATCACATCAACTATTGCAATTTTACAATATTTTATTATTCTTCCAGATTTTAAAGACTTTATACCTCTAATTAATAACGGTAGTTGTGGTGCTAATGGAACTTTTGGAAATCCAAACTTCTTTGGAAGTTTTATAAGTATGTTTTCAGTTATAGCATTTGCAATTTTTATGCTTAAAGGAGGAAAAAGCAATTTTATTGTAGCTAGCATTTCTGCATTTGCACTTATTGTTTGCTCAACAAGAAGTGCCTGGCTAGCTGTTGGTATGTGTTGTCTTTTAGGATTAATATTTATAATTAAAGAAAAAAAGACAGTATATTGGAAAAGAATTGGTATTATTGCAGTTACTGGAATAATACTATTTGCAGCAAGCTTTAGTACAGGAAGCGGATTTTTATATGGCAAAATTAATATGATTGTGGAAGATATAACAAATATATCAACTGAAGGTGTAACAAAAAATACAGGTTCTGATAGATTATTTATATGGTCAACTTGTCTTTCTGTAATAAAAGTTTATCCTATATTTGGATGTGGATTTGATAATTTACATCTTGGCTTAATGAAAACAGATAGAGCGAACTTTGACCTGTTTATTGAAAATACTGGTACATATATAGATAAGGCACATAATGAATATTTACATATTGCATGCACAAATGGATTACCAGCATTAGCATTATATCTATCATTATTGGCCCTTATACTAGTCCCAAGATTTAAAATAATGTTTAAAAATAAAACTTATTTTATCCTTTGTTTAGCAGCAATTTCATATTTAGTACAAGCATTCTTTAATATATCTACAATTGGGGTTACACCATTGTTCTGGTTATTACTTGGAATAATATGCAATGATAAATTCTGCGATGATTTTGATAAAGATGTAATAAGTACCGAGAAATTATTAGAATAAAAGGAGTTATTATGATTTTTGATGGTATTATGGTATACGCCATAACAAATGAACTAAATAATAAAATTATTAATGCTAAGGTTGAAAAAGTTACTATGCCAAATAATTTAGAATTAAATATTTATTTGTATAAAGATAAAAAATATATTTTAAAAATTGATTGTTCTCCAGATCTGAATAGAATTCATTTATCTAAATATAAAAAAAGCTCACCTTTAATTCCACCAACATTTTGTATGATTTTAAGAAAGCATTTAGAACATTCAATAATTACAAAAATTGAACAATACTTACTAGATAGAATTATTCTTATAACATTTGAAAATATAAACGAATTAAATGATAAAGAATCCAAAACATTAGTTATAGAGCTTATGGGTAAGCACAGTAATTGCATACTAATAAATGAAAATAAAAAGATTATAGATAGCTTAAAACATATTACACCATCTACAAGTAGCGTTAGAATTGTATTGCCTAATCAAGATTACCACTACCCTATAACAAAAAATAGTTTTATTAACACTTCTAAAGATACTTTTATAAATGATATCACTTCTTATGAAGATACTAATATATCTTTAGGTAACTATTTAATAAGTAAATATAACGGTTTTAGTAAAATGTTTTTAAATACTGTATTACCAGATTACAACTTATCAATTAATAATATCAATGCTGAAGACATTTACACAATTTTATTTACGGCTTTTATACATATTAAAAATAATGAGTTTTCATACAATACAAATATAAAATATCTTAATTTCAATGAACAGAACAATATGAATTCACTAAATGAAATCATTGATGAAGAATATGAGAAAAACATAAATACTAATATTATTAAAAATAAAAAAAGTAATTTATCTAAAATTGTTTTAAATAACATAAAAAAATTAACTAAAAAACTAAATATCAGCATAGAAAAATTAAAAGAATGTGAAAATATTGAAAAATATAAAATGTATGGTGAACTTATTACAGCAAATATATACAATTATAAAAACAAAGAAAGTGAAATAACTGTTCAAAATTATTATGATAATAATAACAATATTACAATTCCTTTAGATAAAAGCTTAACCCTAAATATTAATGCACAAAAATTCTTTAAAAAGTATTCAAAACTAAAAACAGCATATGATATAGAAATAAAAAATAAAGAAATCTATGAAAACGAAATATCATATCTTGAATCTATTCTATACAGTATAGACAGTATTGATGATTTAGAAGAATTATCTAATATTCAAATAGAACTTGAAAAAGGAAAATATATTAAAACACTAAAAAAAGAAAAGAAAAGTAACATTTCTTTTACAGATAATCTATTAAAATATACATTTGCAAATTTCAATATAATTGTTGGAAAAAATAATATACAAAACGATTATATAACTCATAAGTTAGCAAATTCAAATGATATTTGGCTTCATGCTCAAAAAATACCCGGAAGCCATGTAATCATACAAAATCCTGATAATTCAATAATATCAGATAATATTATTGAATACGCAGGAAGCCTTGCTGCATTTTATTCAAAAGCAAAAAATAATAATAAAGTAAATATAGATTTTTGTAATATAAAATATGTTAAAAAGCATCCATCAAATAAACCAGGAATGGTTATTTATACAAATTTTAATACAATTTATGTATCTCCTATAAACAGTTAACAAAAGGTTTTTTCATCTTTTTTTGCATATTTGCTTGCATTTAGTCTTGTATTATGCTAAAATATTCTTTGTAAATCGCTATAAAATCAGGAGGAGGTATTATTATGGCTAAATGTGCAGTATGCGGGAAAGAAAAAGTATTTTTTAAACAAGTGAGCCATTCTCATAGAAAATCAACAAAAACTTGGAGCCCAAATCTAAGAACAGTTACTACTATTATAAATGGGGAAAGAAAGAAAATGCAAGTTTGTGCAAAATGCTTAAGAACTGCTAATAAAGAAACAAAATAAAACTAACACCTTATGGTGTTTTTTTTATAGAAACTATTTAAGACAAACTGAACCCATATATTTTCTAATTTTATATATAAATAAACATATTTCAGGAGAAAAATAAAAATGAAAAATAACAAAGCTTTAATTGAATTAATAAAATATTACCAAAATCCACAAAAATCTTTAAATTATAATTCGCCATTTGAATTATTAATATGTTTGATACTTGCTGCACAATGTACAGATAAACGTGTTAATAATGTAACAGCGACTATCTTTGATAAATACAATACTCCAAAGGATTTCATTAAACTAGAAACTCATAAACTAGAAGAAATGGTACATTCATGTGGTTTCTATAAAAACAAAACTAAAAATATACAAAAAGCAAGTCAAGTTATTATCTCTAATTTTAATGGAATTGTACCAAATACAATGGAAGAATTGCTAACTATTCCTGGTATTGGTAGAAAAAGTGCTAATTGTATATTATCTGATGTATTTAATACCGCTGTAGGTGTAGCAATAGATACTCATGCTAAAAGAATTTGTACAAGAATCGGTATATCTCAAAATAATAATCCTATAAAAATAGAACAAGATTTATTAAATGTAATAGATAAAAAGTATTGGCAAAAATTAAACTTAATACTAGTAACACATGGGCGAAATATATGTTCACCTAAAAACCCAAAATGTCAAGAATGTCCGTGCAATAAATATTGTAATTATTTTAGAACAAACATTTAAAAGAATAAAAATATAATAGACATAAAATCATTTAAAGATATTATGTCTATTATTAATTATATTTCTAAATAATACACTAATATACATATGTAATTTCTTGAATATCTTTAAATATTTCTTCAACTACATTAGTATTTATAATTCTTCTTTCTTCTCTTTTATGTTTATTATCTTGGGTGTATTTTATAATTGAATACTTATCTTCATCAAGATATGTTATATGATGTTTACAATTCATATATTCAAATTCTAAAACATATCCATCATAAAGATCTTTAATAAACTTTTCAAACGTCCACATAAATTCTCCTCATTTTATTAAATCATTAAAAGCTTCTTCATTTAATACTTTTACTCCTAATTCATTTGCCTTATCCAATTTAGTTCCAGCTTCTTCTCCCGCTAATAAATATGATGTATTTTTAGATACACTCCCCGAAACTTTACCCAAATGAGATTCTATTATATCTGAAAATTCATTTCTCGGTTTAGATAATGTACCAGTAATAACAAAAGTTTTACCTTCAAATCTATTATCTACAACTTCAGTTTTAGAGGAATTCATATTTACACCTGCGCTCTTTAACCTTGCAATTAAATCTAATGTTTGAGGATTAGAAAAGAAATCTACTATACTCTGTGCTATTACTTCTCCAACTTCATTTATCATGGCAAGTTGAAATACTGTTGCATTTTGTAACTCATCCATATTACTAAAATTTTTTGCTAATACTTTTGCAGTATTCTTTCCAACATGTCTAATTCCAAATCCATTAATTAATCTATCTAAACTATTTTCTTTACTTTTTATTATAGCTTTTAATAAATTATTTGCTGATCTAACACCCATTCTATCCAAATCTACTATATCATTAAACCCTATATAATAAATATCGGCTATATTGCTTATTAGCTTTTCCTTAATTAACAATTCAAGCAATGCAGGTCCTAATCCATCTATATTCATTGCTTCTTTTGATGCAAAATGAATTATACTTCTTAATTGCTGTGCTGGACATTCTATACCAATACATCTTATTGCAACTTCTTCTTCATCATTTAATACTGATGAACCACATACTGGACATACAGTAGGAACTTCAACTTCTATTTCAGTACCATCTCTTCTTTTTTTATTACTTTCGACTACCTCTGGAATTATATCTCCTGCTTTTTGTACTTTTACATAATCTCCTATACGAATATCTTTTTCTTTTATATAATCGAAATTATGCAATGTAGCCTTTGATACATTTGAACCAGCTAAACGAATTGTCTCAAACAAAGCCATTGGAGTTATAACACCTGTTCTTCCTACTTGAGTTATTATCTCTTTTATTTTTGTTTCTTTTGCTTCAGGTGGATATTTATATGCAACAGCCCATTTAGGAACTTTACTTGTTTCTCCTAACTCTTCACGAATTTTTATGCTATCTACCTTAACAACAGCACCATCCATTTCAAAAGATAAGTCTCCTCTTTGTTCTCCTATATAATTTATTTTAGAAATAATTTCATCTACTGTCTTACATTTATATACACATGGATTAACATTAAATCCTAATTTTTTTAAATACAATAATCCTTCATAATGACTACTAAAATTTTTCTCAGTACATTCTTGTATATTAAAAACATATATATCTAAATTTCTTTTAGCAGTAGTTTTGCTACTCTGTTGTCTTAATGAACCAGATGCTGCATTTCTAGGATTAGCAAATATTGGTTCTCCATATATTTCTTTTTCATCATTTAACTTTTTAAAATTCTCTTTAGAAAGGAAAACTTCTCCTCTAACAGTTATATCTATCTTTTCAGGTAATTTTAAAGGTATTGTTTTTATTGTTTTTAAATTAGCAGTTACATCTTCCCCTGTAATGCCATCACCTCTTGTCGCACCTCTAACAAAAACACCTTTTTCATATTCTAATGCTACAGATAATCCGTCTATTTTAGTTTCAACAACATATTCTGTTGTATAATCTTTATTTATGTTCTCTATATATGCTCTTACATCATCTAATTTAAATACATCTTGTAAACTTAATAATTTAATTTTATGCTTCACAGGATTAAAAGTATTCATTATCATGGAACCAACTCTTTGCGTTGGAGAATCTGGTAATATATATTGTGGATATTTTCTTTCTAAATTTTTCAAATCTTGCATTAACATATCATATTCATAATCACTTATGACATTATTATCTTCGTTATAATATACGTGTGAATAATAATTTAATTTATCTACTAATTCTTGAATTTGTTTTTGAATATCTTCCATAATATCCTTCCTTTATCTATTTATAATATATGGATTATCTTTTGTTCCATCACCAGAAGTATAATACACATTATTCCACAATTCTACTACAGGTCTTACTCCAAAAGAACCATCAGCTAATCTATAATCCATTATGCCCAAATTATTTACACTCCATATTAAGCTATTATTATATGCTGTTCCCAACCAATACCAGGAACCTGTTTTTACAATTTTTGAAATTATATTAGCATCAATATCTTTATTTTCTATAATATTATTTATATCATCATAATTTAATACTCTTATACTTGAAGCATACAATTTATTATAAAATTCCTCTTCTAAAAAATTATTCATCATATTAATTGAATTTTCTGAATTACCATATTTGTGAAAATATGCCACAGGAGTTCCTGCATGAATCAATGTAACAACATTATCTTTTACCTCTAAAACTATCCATCCATCATCTATGTTTTCATATTCTAAATATGGTGTTATGCTTGATGATTTACTTTTGTTTTTGTTATATCCTCCAAAAATGCCCTGTCCTACTGGTATAGGCATATTAGTATTCCATTTGCCACAATCATATTCAACATAATCGCCTATTTTTACTACTTCATATAGTTTTGCTATTTCTGGTAAATTCTCATCTTTTTTACTACTAAAGTATATTAAAGCTATACCAACTATTACAACTAATAATATAATAAACACGAGTTTTTTGGTTTCCATAAATTACTCCTTTATATTATATATTTTACATCCATTATTATATGTATTTAAAGCAACTTCATCAATACTAATACCTTTTAATTGCGCTATTTTTTCTGCTACAAGTTGTACCTTTGAAGAATCATTTCTCCTACCTCTAAATGGTTCTGGTGCTAAATATGGACAATCTGTTTCTATTAACAATTTATCTAAAGGAACATATTGGGCAACTTCTATCAAACTATTTGCATTATTAAATGTTATTGTACCAGATATGGATATATACCAACCATGTTTTAATACTTCTTTTGCTACTTCTAGACTAGAAGAAAAGCAATGGAATATAACACCTACATTAGGTTTCATTTGATTTTTCAATATATCTAATACATCCATATCTGCTTCTCTATTATGAATAATTATTGGTAATCCTAATTCATTTGCTATTGCTATTTGAGAAATAAACAAATCTTTTTGTAATTTTTTATCCATGTCATAATGATAATCTAAACCTATTTCTCCAATTGCAACTATTTTTTTATTATCACGAACCCAATCATATAATATATTAACATTATTATCTTTTTCTGCTTCTTGAGGATGAAATCCAACCGCTGAATATATATAATCATATTTATTTGATAATCTTATAGCATCTTCAGATGATTCTTTGCTATATCCAACATCAACTATTTTATGTACTCCTAATTTATATATATTATCTAATACTTCAGACAAATCATCTTCAAACTGAACATCATAATGCGCATGTGTATCAAAATACTTTATATCTGGCATAAAATCACACCTTTCATTTTGTATATTATATAATTTAATTATCTACAAATCAATAAACTTATTAAATTTAATTGTTTTTATGATATTAAAATAAAAAACTATTGAATTCTCTCAATAGTTTTTATTATATATATACCTCTTAATTAATGAATATTTGTACCTGCTGGTAAATCTCCATCAATTGTCAAAAGTTTTACATCTTCTTCCCCTGCTGCAAGTAGCATTCCATTTGATTCAATACCTCTTAATTTAACAGGTTTTAAATTAGTAACTACAACAATTTTCTTATTCAACAAATTACTTTCATTATACCATTTAGCGATTCCTGAAACAATTACACGTTTTTCAGTTCCTAAATCTACTTCTAATTTTAATAATTTATCTGCTTTTTCAACTTTTTCTACAGATAAAACTTGTCCAACTTTTAATTGCACTTTTTCAAATTCATCTATAGTTATTACATTAACCTTTTCATCTTCAACAGTTGCAAGTTTTTTTTCAACACTTATCTCATTATGTATTTCTTCTAATACTTTTTTATCATCTAATCTTGCAAATAAAGGTACAGCTTCTCCAACCTTACCTTCTTGGGTTTTACCAAACGTTTTAACTGTTTCATAAGCTAATTCATTAGCATTTATTTGTTTTTGTATTTTTGTAGCAGTTTCAGGCATAAATGGTTCTAACAATATAGATAATATTCTTATTGATTCAACTAAATTATATAATACTGTTTTTAATCTTTCTTTTGTTACTTCTTCTTTTCCAAGTACCCAAGGCTCTGTTTCATCAATATATTTATTACATTTTCTTGCTATATTCATTACTTCATTTAAAGCATCAGCAACATATAACTTATTCATATTACTTTCAACATTGTCTGCAATAATTGCTATACTTGATTTTAATTCTTTATCCACATCTTTTTCATCAGTCGGTAAATATATTTTACCATCAAAATATTTATGAATCATTGATACTGTTCTATTAACAAGATTACCTAATACATTTGCTAAATCTGAATTATATTTATTAATTATTGCATCATAAGTAATACTTCCATCTTGCGCAAATGACATTTCTGCTAGACAATAATATCTTACAGCATCAACACCAAATTTCTTTACTAAATAATCTGCATATATAACATTTCCTTTAGATTTACTCATCTTATCTTCACCGAATAAATACCATCCATGTCCATAAACAGTTTTAGGCAATTCTTCTCCTAATGCCATTAACATGATTGGCCAATATATTGTATGAAATCTTATTATGTCTTTTCCTATAACATGTACATCTGCTGGCCAGTATTTTTTATATAAATCATCTTTGCTATCACATTTATAACCTAATGCAGTAATATAATTTGTTAAAGCATCAATCCAAACATATACAACATGTTTTGGATCAAAATCTACTGGTATACCCCATTTAAAAGATGTTCTAGATACACATAAATCTTGTAGTCCTGGTTTTATAAAATTATTTATCATTTCTTTTTTACGTGATTCAGGTTGTATAAATCCCGGATTATCTTCAATATATTTTAACAATCTATCTTGATACTTACTCATTTTAAAGAAATATGCTTCTTCTTTCGCTTGTTTAACTTCTCTACCACAATCAGGACATTTACCATCAACTAATTGTGTTTCTGTAAAAAATGATTCACAAGGTGTACAATATAATCCTTCATAATATCCTTTATATATATCCCCTTGATCATATAATTTTTTGAATATTTTTTGTACAGTTTCTTCATGATAATCATCTGTTGTTCTTATAAATTTGTCATAACTTGTATTCATTAAATCCCAAATATCTCTTATTTCTTTTGCTACACTATCAACATATTGTTTTGGCGGTATTTTAGCTTCATTAGCCAATTGTTCAATTTTCTCTCCATGTTCATCAGTACCTGTCAAAAAAAACACATCATAACCTTGTTGCCTTTTAAATCTTGCAATAGCATCTGTTAATATTATCTCATAGGTATTACCTATATGAGGCTTTTTTGATGTATATGCAATTGCAGTTGTTATATAAAATTTTTCTTTCTTTTCCATACTATCTTCTCCTTCTTATTTCCACAATATTGCTACACTTGCAATAGCCATTTCTTTTTCATGTGATAGGCTTATATCAATATTTTCAATATCCTTATTATATTCAGCTAATTTATCTTTTAAATTAACTATGGGTCTACCAGTTTTTTCATTTAATATCTCAATATATTTCCAATCAATATTATGATTAATTTCAACATTAAAAGCTTTGAATACTGCTTCCTTCGCTGCAAATCTTACAGCAAAACTCTCATACATATGTGCTTTTGCGCATTTACAATATTCAATTTCACTTTCCGTAAATACTTTTTGTAGAAATAAATCTTTGTGCTCATTTATTAAAAGTTTAATTCTATTTACTTCTACTATATCTACACCTGTTGTAACTCGCATTATTCCTCCTAAATTAAACCAGTAACATCTATTCCTAATATTAATAATAATACAAATATAATTGATGCTAAAAACATATACATTCGTTTTGTTTTAATTAAATCTAACCATCTATTATACTTTTTATCTACTTGTCTATGTAATTCATTTAATTCAAATACGCTTGACCATTTATTCCATAAACTCATACCATTGGATGAATTGCTAATCTGATTAAAATGATTATTTATTATTTCATCATTCAGTGAATTTTGAACAAATCTAAAAGCTTCTTTATTTCCATATGTTAATTTATAATCTAATACTAATAATGCAATTCTTTTATAAAAGGCTAACAACATTATATACATAGATACTTTTTCATATTGAACTGGTAAAGATGTATAATTAAATGTATTTGATGCAGAAGAAAATACTACTCCTCCCAATTTTGAAAAGCCATATTTTGAATATTCCCATTTAGAATATACTACTTCATTATATTCTTGTTCATTTAATTGCATCTTTGATGTATAATCTCCAGAAAATTGGAATACATATTTATAAAAGTTATCCTTAATATCTTCAAATGTTTTTTCCTGATTCCAATCACTTTGATCAATACAAGCATAGCTATATACAAACATTTTATCCGAATACAAATCATCATTAGAATATTTTACATAACCATCTGTTATAGAATTAATAAAATTCAACATAGTATCTAAATTATCAAACTGGTTTGTTTGAATATAAATATTATCTGTTGCTTTATATTTTGCATAATTAGAGCTAATTTGTTTAAACTTAAAATTAAAATTCAATAAATCACTAAATGGAATTGTATCTTTTGATTCTATATTTGTTTTAAATGCCAAAAAGCAAATGCCATTATTAAAACAAATCATTTTAATCTCACTTATTTCAAAAAATATTTGATTAGCTTGATCAATTTTCCCTTGAACTTTAAAATTATCATTTATATTATAATAAAATTCTACACATGACATTTTTGCACATTCACTTGCCATTTTTTCATCCGACATATTGTTAAGTGCATCTTTATAATCATTTGACCAATAAAATGATGGAAACATAACTTTTTTGGCTTGTGCCAAAAAATGTGTATAAATTTCCATGTCTACAACTTTATCATGCATTCGAAAATTCCATTTTTCATCTTTAATTAATTTTAATAAAAACTTTTCATATTTTGTATTTTCGATTACAACTGGATTAAAAAAATATGTATAATGGTACTTAGTTTTTATATCCATATATTTCACCTCTAGTGCTATTTTATCACTTATAGCAAAATATGTAAAGAACAATTTGTCTTTTTTACATAAAAAAAGTAGTAAATTAACTTTACTACTTAATACTTAAAATATTATATGAATGTTTATACTATTTAATTAATTTATAGCACTTACAGGAATTTATCCCATTTTATTTATCTACTTTTATATTTCCTTGTTTATATTGCCATTTGTATAATCTTTACCTTCATACTTATCCCCAGCTTTATACACATTTACTATATCTTGTATCTGTTCAAAACTTTCATCTAAAATATCTATGCAAATACTATCCACATTTATATCTTTATATGACAATGATGTAATTTTAGAATTATATATCAAAGAATTACAATTAATTCTATCTGTATATATTGGGAACTCATAACCAAGTCTATCTTTTAAAATATATTTTCCTTTTTGACAAATTCCTTCACATTTAATATATGTACCTATCGGACAATATTCAGATGTCATTAATAATGTTCTTCCATATACTATTAGCTCTTTATCTATATTGCCAGACATATCATTGATAACATCTTTACTAAATTCTGGAGACATTATTAATTTATATATATTTAATTTTTCAAGTTCATTTATTGTAACATTATTTATACAATTCATTGTATAATTAGCTATAATTTTAAATTTCGAAATGTCTACATCGTTTTCTTTTAATATATTCAATTGAGATATATTAGATATAACAACACCATCTATATTCTTTTCAAATATGTTTTTTAAATTTTTCTCAAAAAGTTTAATATAATTACCTTTCGTAATATTAGGTAAATATACATATACATTAAAATTATTAATAATTAAATCGATAATTTTAATGTTTTCATCTTTAAAAAATTCTTTTGCATGAATATATACATTATCTATATCTTTTAATTTACTATACTCAATATCTTCATTCATATTTCTTAAAAAGACTGATATATTTTTTACAGTTCTAATTTTTTCACTTTTAGACATTAACTTTAAATATTCATTTTTTACATTACTTGGTTTCCTTATAAATATTTCTTTAATTTTTTTCTCAAGTCCTTCAATAGCATTTCTTCTTAATTCATTGATCATACTTATTGGAATATATAATTCTTCATTCATCTCTATATCTGCATTTTTAACCTCAAACACACTATTCCCAGTTTTCTCAAGTTGTTCAATTATTCTTTCTTTTGTCGTTGCTGTTTTCATTGCTTTTTCAATTTTATCCGTGCTTGATACCTCAACAGAGATATTTGTTTTAACATCTATAATTTTTAATAATGCAAATTCATTTTCTTTTAATTGCATAAAAACATGTATATCTCTTTTAATATTTTCAAAAGTATTTTTTCTTTCAATAGACTTTTGTAATCCTAAATCTACTGTTTTAAAAATACTATCCCCTATTTCAATATCCCCATGAATTCTACCAATTGTTATAACTTCATTTTTAGAAGCATCTTTAGTATTATTATTTCCATACATTAACTCAGATATTTTGCAACTACCATCTTTAATTACAATACTATCTCCTAAAGATATATTATCTGATAACTTTACTTTTACATAACCTTTACTCTTATGATATTCTAATACTTTACCAATTTCTATTCCCATATGACTAGCTTTATGAGTATACATCATATCATTACCAAGTTTTCCGTTTATATATCCAGTGCTAAATCCACCTCTATTAAAAACTTGTAATAACATTTTCCTATCTTTTTCATCAACAATATATTCTGAATCAGAATAATACAACTCTATATATTTTCTGTAAATACTTGTTACTATTCCAACATATTCAGGAGATTTCATTCTTCCCTCTATTTTAAAAGATTTTACTCCAGCTTCTATTAAATTAGGTAATATATCTAATGTACAAACATCTTTTGAACTTAACAAATATCCACTATCTACTACTTTTTCTTTTTCTTTTTCTTTATTTATTAAGTCATATTCCATTCTACATGGTCCTGCACATTTTCCTCTATTGCCACTTCTTTGCCCAATTATACTGCTCATTAAACATTGGCCAGAATATGAAATACATAATGCACCATGTATAAATACTTCAATTTCTGTATCTGTATTTTTAGATATATTAGATATTTCAGGAATAGATAATTCACGTGCTAATACTACTCTGTTGAATCCATATTTTGTTAATTCGTTTACTCCCTCTAAGTTGTATATACTACATTGAGTACTTGCATGTACTTCTAATCCTGGAAAATTATCTATTATTACTCGTGCTAATCCTAAGTCCTGTATAATAACAGCATCTAAACCTAATTCATAAACATATTTAACTAATTCAATAGCTTCTTCAAACTCATCATTTTTAATCAATATATTTAATGTCATATGTGTTTTTACATTTCTTAATTTAGCATATTCAATTGCATTTTTTAATTCTTCATTATCAAAATTTTTACTATTAGCTCTAGCATTTAATTTATTTGCACCAAAATATACAGCATCAGCTCCATTTTGTATAGCTGATACCATTGATTCAAAATTACCTGCTGGGGATAACAATTCTACTTTATCTTTTTTCATTTTTACCTACTTTCATTTGTATATTATATCATTTCTCCTAGATATTCTCAATATAATACTTTAAGTATTATAACAATAATTATTATTAAAGTATTATTATAAGAAAAAAATTAATTTAAAAAACAACAACAAGAAAACCCAAAACATATTTAAAATAAATAACATATAACTAATTAATAGCATAAAAAAAGAAGCTTACGCTTCTTTTATATTTATTCAATATTCTTTGCACATTTATCACATAAAGTTGGATATTTTTCATTCTTTCCAACAGTTGTGCTATATCCCCAACATCTTTCACATTTTTCACCATCGGCTTGAGAAATTTTTACTTTAATTTCATTCGTTTCTATTATATCTTTTTCTAATTCAACTTGTGAAACTATAAATACATCTTTTAATATTGGTAATATACTATTTAAAAATTCATATTTCTTACTTGCACTTAAAATTACTTTTGCATTTAATGAATGTCCTATTATTTTACTTGCTCTTGCAACTTCTAATTCTTTAGCAACTAATTCTTTAATAGATAATATTTCATCCCATTTTTCTTCTATAGCTTTATTATCATATTGTGTTTTTGGCAAAGGCCAATCAGATAATAATGGACTTTCAGTATCTACTCCTACTTTATGTGATATATTTTCCCATATTTCTTCTGCTGTAAAAGCAAGTATTGGTGTTAATAATTTTGTTAATGTTACTAATATTTCATACATAACAGTTTGTGCTGCTCTTCTCTTTGGATCATTAACTTTTAATGTATACAATCTATCTTTTATAATATCTAGATATATATTACTCATATCTATTACACAGAATTTATTTACATTCTGATATGCTATATGAAAATCAAATTCTTCAAAAGCTTTATTAGAAGTTTTAACTAAATCATTCAATTTTATTAATGCCCATTTATCTAACTCTTCTAATTTTTCATATTCAACTGCATCTTTATTTATATCAAAATCAGATAAATTACCCAACATATATCTTGCAGTATTTCTAACTTTTCTATACACTTCAGCTAATTGTTTTAATATATCTTTAGATATACGAATATCATTAGTATAATCTGTTGAAGATACCCATAATCTTAAAATATCTGCTCCATATTGTTTTATTATTTCTTCTGGTTCAATACCATTTCCTAATGATTTAGACATTTTTTTGCCTTCACCATCAACTAACCAACCATGTGTTAATACTGACTTATATGGTGCTTTTCCAGTTACTGCTATTGATGTTAATAATGATGATTGGAACCATCCTCTATATTGATCATTACCTTCTAAATATAAATCTGCTGGCCATAATCCTTTTTCTTTAAGAACAGAAAAATGTGTTGTACCTGAATCAAACCATACATCCATAATATCTGATTCTTGTGTAAATTTAGAACATCCACAAGTACATTTAGCATTTTCTGGCATTAAATCTTTAACATCCATATCATACCAAGCGTTTGAACCTTTTTCTCTAAATATTTTTGCAACTTTCTTTATACTTTCATCAGTAACATATTCCTTTTGGCATTCTTCGCAGAAGAATATTGGTATTGGAACACCCCATACTCTTTGTCTTGAAATACACCAATCGTTTCTTTCTTTTATCATATTATTGATTCTTTCTTCACCCCAACCAGGTATCCATTTAATATCTTTTATTGCTTCTAATGTTGCATCCCTGAAACCTTTAATTGATGCAAACCATTGAGATGTTGCTCTTAATATTATTGGTTCTTTACATCTCCAACAATGTGGATATGAATGTTCAATAACTTCACTTGCAAGTAAAGCATCAATCTTTTCCAAATGAGCTAATATTTCGTTATTAGCCTTTTGATAGTATAATCCACTAAACATTCCAGCTTCTTCTGTCATATGACCTTTACCATCTACTGGAACAATTATATCTAATCCATTTTTCAATCCATTCAAATAATCTTCCATACCATGTCCTGGTGCACAATGAACTAATCCTGTACCTGTCTCTAAATCTACCTTTACAGTATCATCACTACCCATTACAACTCTTGAATCTCTTTCTAAAAATGGATGCTTACAAATTATTCCATCTAATTTAGAACCTTCTATTGTATCAAGAACTTTATATTCTGTAATTTTTGCAACAGACATAACTTTTTCTAATAATTCTTTTGCAATTACATATATTCCTTTTGTACCTACATCAACTAATGAATATTCTATTTCTGGTCCTGCGACAATTCCAGTATTCCCAGGTAATGTCCATGTTGTTGTTGTCCATATTACAAAATATATATCTTTACTGTTATATTTTTCAAAAACTTTTTTATCATCTTTCACTTTAAATTTTACATAAATTGAAGTAGTTTTATCATCCTGGTATTCAATTTCTGCTTCTGCCAATGCAGTTTCACAATCAGTACACCAATATACAGGTTTTAATCCTTTATATATATATCCTTGTTTAAACATATCTCCAAAAACTTCAACTTGTTTTGCTTCAAATTCTGGTTTTAATGTTATATATGGATCATCCCAATCTGCCATTATACCTAATCTCTTAAATTGTTCTCTTTGTATATCTACATATTTTAATGCAAATTCTTTACAAGTATCTCTGAATTTACTAATACCTATTTCATCTTTGTTTACACCTAATATTTTTATTGCTTGTTTTTCAATTGGTAAACCATGTGTATCCCATCCAGGTATATATGGAGTATAATTGCCTTTCATAATATTATATCTTACTATTATATCTTTTAATGTTTTATTTAAAGCATGACCTGTATGAATATTTCCATTAGCATATGGAGGTCCATCATGTAATACATACTTTTTATTTCCTTCATTTTTCTTTAAACATAATTGATATAACTTTTTATCTTGCATCTTAGCTAACATCTTCGGTTCGTTCTCTGGTAAATTAGCTCTCATTTCAAAATCTGTTTTTGGTAAATTTAATGTTTTACCATAATCCTTTTTTTCTTCTTCCATCATTATCTCCTTTCAATATATTTATATACATATGATATATATTTATATATATAAAAAGACTATTCATCCCTCAAGGGACGAATAGTCGTGGTACCACCCAAATTTATTAATACATATATGTATTAATCTTAAAAGTTATAACGTGACTAACGTTTTTGCTTACTATATTTCAGCTAACTGTTTAAAGGTGATATTCATTAAACATCATTTATCATAATTTCACCAAAAATATGACTCTCTAAAAATTAAGTTTAATTACTTGTCCTTATCTTAACATTTAATATTATTTCTAATTAATTTGCTGTATAAGGTAATAACGCAATATGTCTTGCTCTTTTTACAGCTTGCACAACTTCTCTTTGATGTTTTGCACAATTCCCTGTAACTCTTCTTGGTAATATTTTACCTTTTTCACTTACAAATCTCTTTACTTTATCATGTTCTTTATAATCTACTGTATAAGCTTCGTTTGCACAAAATTGACAAACTTTCTTTTTAATTCTTCTTACTTTATAATCATTATCAACATCTTTATTACTATTTCTTGAAAATTTCTTTCCGCCTTTTTTATTATCAGCCATTTTTTCTTCCCCTTTCTAAATATTAGAATGGTAAGTCATCATCTGTATTAGGAGAAAATCCATTTGTAGCTGTTACATCAGCAATACTACCAAATGTATTTGCAACATTTGTATTATTTCCACTTGTTGCATCTTCTCTTTTCGAATCGGCAAATCCAACTTCAGTTGCTATAACTTCAGTTGCATATTTTTTTTGTCCAGATGCTTGGTCATCCCAAGATCTTGTTTGAATTCTACCTACTACGCTAACTTGCATTCCTTTTTTAAAATACTTACTTGCAAACTCACCAGTTTTTCCCCATACAACTATAGGAATAAAATCAGTTTGTCTTTCTTCACCTTGCTTAGCAAAACTTCTACCAACAGCTAACGTAAAATTTGCAACTAAAGTATTACTTGCAGAAGTATATCTTACTTCTGGATCTTTTGTTAATCTTCCTATTAACACTACATTATTTAACATATCGTTCCCTCCTAATCTTCTTTTCTGACAACGATAAACTTAATAACTTCGATAGTTATTCTAAATATTCTTTCAAGTTCTGCAACGAATTTTGCATCAGCTTCGAAATTTACTAATACATAATAACCTTCTGTATTATCTTCAATTTCATACGCTAATTTTCTCATTCCCCATTCATCAACATTTTCAACTTTTCCATTTGCATTTATTAAATCAACAAATTTATCGATAATAGGTTTTTTATCTTCGATTTTTGGATCAATAATAAAAACTGTTTCATATTTATTTAGCATATTTACACCCCCTTTGGACATAAGACCCTATATTAAATATAGAGTAAGGTGCATGATTAAATCATGCTATATAATATTAACACAAAAATACTAATATATCAAGTAAAATAATAAAAAACACATAAAAATAAGAAGTAACTCAATATTACTTCTTAACTAGATAAATATAGTATTTAGCTTTATCAACGACATCTAACAAAATAACTAATGATTTATTTTCACTAAAAGTTTTTTACATATTTAACAAATTCAATCACATTTGTTCAAATCGAATTCTTAATAATGCAATATATTATACTGAAATCATAAATTTCTATAAACTTTACAATATAATAAGAGATTAATTAAAACATCAATCTTATGTAAACTTTAACTGATTTTATAAAATATATTGATTCGTGTTTTTTCATATGCTATAATACAACATATAAGGGAGGATTTTTTTGAAAACTACAGATGAAAAGCTTAAAGTAATAACTCCATATGTTCTGGATATTTTAGGCTCTAAAAAATATTTAAAACTAAAAACTATAGACCATCATTGGGAATATAGCATATTTGATCATTGTGTAAATGTTGCATACCATTCTTTTAAAATAGCAAGATTTTTTAATTGGGACTATTTATCTACTGTTAGAGCTGGTATGTTACATGATTTTTTCCTATATAACTGGAAGAAACAAACACCAAAAGAAGGATTACATGGTTTTGTACATCCTAAAATTGCATATAACAATTCTATAGAACTATTTAAAATTAATGAAAAAGAAAAAGACATAATATTAAAACATATGTTTCCAATAACAGTAATACCACCAAAATATAAAGAAAGTTATTTATTATGTATGGTAGATAAGTGTTGTGCTACATCAGAAATAATACATGCAGCATATATGAGTTTAATAGAAAAAAGAATTAGAAGCCCTAAAAATTTTTTAGCATCACAATTTATTAATTCTTTTGTATATCTATTTTTAATAATATCTATGACGATATAAGGAGTAATAATGGAAAAATTAAAAACCGTTTTAATTACTGGTGCAAGCAAAGGAATTGGAAAAGCCTGTGCAATAGAATTTGCTAAATTAGGATATAACATTGTTATAAACTATAATACATCTGAACAACCAGCATTAGAATTAAAAAATGAATTAGAAAAGAAATATAAAATTAAAACTTTAACTATTCAATGCAATGTTGGAGTAGAACAAGATGTAATCAGTATGGTTAATCAAGCAATAAATACCTTTAATTCAATAGATATATTAATTAATAATGCAGGTATTTGTTATGATGAACCTTTTGAAGAAAAAACTGTTGAACACTTTATGAATACTATACAAACAAATTTACTTGGTACTTTTTTAGTATCCAAATATGTATCAAAAAATATGTTAAATAATCATTTTGGTAAAATAATAAACATATCATCTACTAGCGGATTAAGTGAATTTTCACCTTTTAGTATGGATTATAATGCTTCAAAAGCTGGAATAATTTCATTAACACATGATTTAGCTATACAGTTACAACCATATATAAATGTAAATGCTATTGCTCCAGGTTGGATTGATACTGAAATGAATAAAGATTTAAGCACAGATTTTCTAAATAATGAAAAAGAAAAAACTCTAGTTAAGTATATAGCTAAACCAGAAGAAGTTGCAAAATTAGCAATATTTCTAAGTAGTGATGATGCTAGATATTTAAATAGTGAAGTTATAACATTAGATGGCGGAAGATAATATAATTATAAATTTTAAAACACCTATAACCATATAAGTGTTTTTTTTATTAAAAAATATAAATGCAATAATAATTTTTATATATAATAAAATTAATATTGACAAAGTATTTTCATACTTTGTCAATATTACCCCTACATATAATATTAATTAATATATTTATTATATTTCAAAATGCATGGCGCATCGAAAATAAACCTTATGAAATTATGATTAATAAATATACATTTATTAATCCATTGTCAAATCAGAAAAGGAACTCAATTTCCCTGTAATGTTGTTAAACCATTACTTCCTTATGATCACCTCTGAATTTTCGTTGGTGCTGTAAAATCATTTTACAACGTTAATATTATATGCAATAAAATCCAAAAATTCAATACTTTTATAAAATATAAATTCAATATATTACTCATTAGTTGAAAAAAGTATAAAAATATGATATAATTCAATTGTATGCATGAAATTTTGAATGGGAAAACAGCCTATTTGGCAGTTGGACAAACATTACCAGTAATTGAGCAACCATATGAATGCTCAATTATCACTACTGATACAATCAGTAGCAACTCATTGGAACAAAAAACAATTTTATCACAATGCATTGAAAACATTAATGGTAACATTGTAAAAATTGATACTCCTTTCAATGAAGTATTCTTTGTAATACTTCCTGCATTGCCTAACGATAATGTTTACTTTATCGAAATTGCTGCAATTCCATACATCGGCTCAATTTTGGAATGTAAATTTCTCAACAACACTCACTCGAGATGGATACCTTCTCAATGTGAAAAAATAGAAAAAATAGCGAAATTATCTAATGGCTTGTTTTTATTACAAACAAACAACGCAAAGTATTTCGCCTTAAAGAAATGAAGTATTGCATTAATATGCAAATACTTCATTTTCTTTTTTATTTATATTATTAATTTTTAATTTATTATCTTTAATAGTTAAATAAATTTTATCACCTTTTTTAACTATATCATCTAACATTTTTTCAGCAATTTTATCTTCAATTTCTGATTGAATATTTCTTTTTAATGGTCTTGCGCCATATTCTTTGTTATAATCTTTTTCAACAATAAAATGCACTACTAAATCATCATATTCCATATCAATATTATTATTCTTTAATTTGTTTTTTAAATCATCTAATAATATTCTTGTTATTTTAAATAAATCTTCATTACTTAATTTATGAAAGACAATTATGTCATCTAATCTATTTAAAAATTCTGGTTTGAATGTTTTCTTTAATTCTTTCATTATACTATCTTTGATAAATGCATTTTCTTTTTCTTCAGTTGATTTTGTTTCAAATCCAATATTGTTTTTATCTACTATTAATTTAGCACCAACATTTGACGTCATAACAATTACACAATTTTTAAAATTAACTTTTTTACCTTGTCCATCCGTCAATTGTCCATCATCTAATATTTGTAATAAAACATTTAAAACATCAGGATGAGCTTTTTCTATTTCATCTAATAGTATAACTGAATATGGTTTTCTTCTAATTTTTTCAGTTAGTTGTCCACCATCTTCAAATCCAACATATCCAGGTGGTGATCCTATCAACTTAGATACAGTATGCTGTTCCATATATTCTGACATATCTAATCTTATCATAGCATTTTCATCACCTAATAAATTATAAGCTAATGTTTTTACTAATTCAGTTTTTCCAACGCCAGTTGGGCCTAAAAACATAAATGAACCTATAGGTCTTTTTGGATCTTTTAATCCAACTCTACCTCTTCTAATAGATTTAGCTATTGCACTTACAGCTTCATTCTGTCCTATAATTCTTTCATGCAATGATTGCTCTAAATTTTTTAATCTTTCTTGTTCAGATTTATTCAATTGCTTAGCAGGTATACCCGTCCACAAACTTATTATATCTGCTATGTCATCAACAGTAACACTAATAACATTAGTAACATTTTTGCTCTTCCATTTATCAAGCTCTTTTGTAGCTTTCTCTCTTTGCTTTGCAATTTGATCTCTTAATTTTGCTGCTTTTTCAAATTCTTGCTCTTTAACAGCTATTTCTTTCTCTTTATTTAATGATATAATTTTATTTTCTATTTCTTTTATCACATCAGGTTTTGTAAAAGATTTTAATTTTATTTTTGAAGCAGCTTCATCAATTAAATCAATAGCTTTATCTGGTAAAAATCGATCATTAATATATCTAACAGACAATGCAACAGCTACCTTTATAACATCATCAGATATTTTAACATTATGATGCGATTCATATTTATCTTTTATACCTTTTAATATTTCAATTGTTTCTTCAACTGTTGGTTCCCCAACAAGAATTGGTTGAAATCTTCTCTCTAATGCTGAATCCTTTTCAATATATTTTTTATACTCATTCAATGTTGTTGCTCCAATTAAATGTAATTCTCCTCTAGATAACATTGGTTTTAATATATTTGCTGCATCTATTGCTCCTTCAGCAGCGCCAGCACCAACTATTGTATGTAACTCATCGATAAATATAATCGTATTTCCTGATTTAACGATTTCTTTTATAGATTTTTTTAATCTTTCTTCAAAATCGCCTCTATACTTTGCTCCCGCAACCATAGAAGAAATATCTAATGTTACTATCCTTTTATCTTTTAAAGTTTCAGGCACATTACCATCTACTATTCTTTGAGCTAATCCTTCAACAACGGCAGTTTTTCCAACACCTGGCTCTCCAACAAGACAAGGATTATTTTTTGTCCTTCTACTTAAAATTTGTATTAATCTTTTTATTTCTTCTTCTCGACCAATAACTGGATCTATTTTATTTTCTTTTGCCATAGCAGTTAAATCTCTACCAAATTCATTTAATGTTGGAGTTGTATTATCTGCTAATTTAGATTTTGAATTTTCAATATCAAATTCATCATGCATATATATTTTTTCGATTTCAGCCTCTATTATTTGAGGATCAACACATAATAGCATAATTATTCTAGTTGCAACACTTTCACCCTGTTTTATTAAACCTAATAATAAATGTTCTGTTCCAATTATATTGTTTCCTAATTTTTGTGATTCAGAATAAGCTATTTCAAAAACATATTTTGCCTTTGGAGTAAAACCTGTACAAATATCAGAATTATTTTTTATTCCAATAACTTCAATTATTTTATTTCTAATTGAATCTGCATTTAATCCAACACTGCTTAATATTTTTGCAGATACTGATTCTGGGCACTCTGCCAAACCATATAACAAATGTTCTGTTCCAATATAATTATGTCCTAAATTTTTAGATAACTCCTCAGCAAACTTTATTGTTTCTGTAGCTTTATCAGTATATTTATACATATATTCACCTCCATTATTTCCATTATTTTAATTCTTTCATTTTATCTCTTATAACAGCTGCATCTTCATATCTTTCTTCCTCAACAGCCTTTTTTAATTTTATCTCTAATTCCCTCTTTTGTTCTTCTTTTGTTTTTTCATTTCTTACTTGCTTTTGTGGTTGTACTTTTTCTTCATCCCAAATTCCAACATCTAATAAATTGGACATAGAATATATCTCATCTTCTAATTCTATAGGATTCCAAAAACTATTTCTAAAACTTACTGGCATAAACATGTTTTTCATGTAATTGGCCATAATATTTTCTACTCTCTTTAATTCTTTTAATTCAACTTCTTTTGCACAATCCATGCAAAGAACTGTTTTACTTGCAACTCCATTTATATTCCTATATATATATACTATACCCTCTTTTTCATTACATTTAGCACATTTCATAAATATCACCCCTTCATAATAAGTTAATAAGCATGTTTTTTAAAATACATGCTCGTACATTATCTTTTATCTCATTATTCAATCGCAATACTTTATCATTTGTTGCTACCTTAATAAGTTTTATTTCTGTTTCAGTTGCAAAATCATTTTTATATAAGCTATTTAGTATTATTTGCGTTTCATTATTGGTAATGTTATCTTTAATTGAATTAACAAGATTCATAATATACTCACCCTTGGAATAATCAATTTTAGTTATACGAATATAACCTCCACCACCACGTCTACTTTCTACATAATATCCATTACTATTATTAAATCTAGTATCGATTACGTAATTAATCTGAGATGGTACACAATTAAATTGATTCGCCAATTCATTCCTTTGTAAATCAATATATTGCTCTTCTTTTAGAACATTTTTTATCCAATCCTCTATTATGTCTGATAATTTCAATTCATCACCCCTTTTTCGACCTTTTCTGACTTACACAAACATTATATAGTATAATTTCAAATTATTCAAAGGTCAAATAAGGTCAAAAATATTAAATTTCGCTTATTTTATTAACTTATCTTGGAAATTTGTAATATTCTCTAACTTATTTACAATATCCCTTTGAGTATCCATATCTACCAAGCTGTTGTATTCTGGTATAAAACCATAATTCTCTGTTTCTTCTTTAAAAATAAACTCCTTATTCTCCATTTTATCCCCCAATCTCATATATTATATGGAAAAAAATTTTAACTAATCATTCATTATATTTAAAGGATTTACAAAACTATTATTAATTTTAATACTAAAATGCAAATGTGAACCTGTTGTTGCTCCATTTGTAGGATTACCCTTAGAATCTTTGTATGGATTATTTGTTACATCATATATATTCTTTGGACCAACACGACCAATTACTTCGCCTTGATCTACATATTTCCCTAAAAAAGGATAATAAGCACTATCTACATGACAATATATTACTTCTATATTATCTTTTTTCACCTTAATAGTATGCCCTCCAGCTCCACTAAATCCAACAAAAGATATATATCCTTTTATGCTACTAACTATATTTGCACCACTTGGTGCAGCAATATCTATGCCTGTATGATATGTACTCGAACCTTTAGTTGGAGCTTGCCTATTTCCAAATTCAGACGTTATTGTATTATATCCAATAACAGGCCACTGATAATCATATGCTTTTACATAATAATAATTACTACTATTATTACTTATCATACTATATCCACTTTCATAAAAATATTCAACCGTTATTATTATAGCTAATAATATAACTATTATATAAGGAATTAAAAAAAGTTTCAAAATATTCCTTTCCCTTTTCCCTATACAAATTATATATACAATTCCAAAAAATGTAAATACTTATTCTACATTTTTTGAATTGTTTCTTCTATGCTACTTTGTGGACTTAGCCAAATAATACTCTTATATGCCTTAAACCATGTTATTTGTCTTTTGGCATAATGTCTAGTTTCTTTTTTTATTAACTCTATCATTTCTTCCAAAGTAATTTCTTCTTTCAAATATCTAATTACTTCTTTATATCCTAATCCTTGCATTGCTGTTGGAAATTTAGAATACTTATTATATATTTTTTCAACTTCATTAACTAAACCTTTTTCTATCATTTTATCTACTCTATCATTAATTCTTTGATACAATTCTTCACGTGGAACATCTATCCCAAATAAAATGAAATCATATTTACTATCTTTATTTTTAGATATACTATTATAATAAGTGATTGTTTTTCCTGTTGTATGATAAACTTCTAATGCTCTAATAATTCGTTTTGTATCATTTATACTTAATCTATTAGCAGAATCTATATCTATTTCTTTTAACATATTATGTATTTCTTCATTACCTTTTTCTTTTGCAACCTTTTCCATTTTTTTTCTGTAATCTAAATCTGTACTTTCTTCAGAAAAATCTATATTATTCATTAATGCTTCAACATATAATCCTGTTCCACCAACAATTATTGGTATTTTATTACGAGATAGTATATCTTCAATTAAAGGATTAACCATTGATACATATTTTACAACATTAAAATCCTCGTCAGGATTTATAATATCTATCATATAATGTTTTACAAACTTCATATCTTTTATTGATGGTTTTGCAGTTCCTATATTCATTTCTTTATAGACTTGCATAGAATCACAAGATATAATTTCAGTATTTAATTTTTTTGCTAACTCCATAGCAAGTGAACTTTTACCAGAGGCTGTAGCTCCTCCAATTATTATTACCTTTTGCTTCATATTATTTTCTACCAAACTTTCTTTCTAAATCATATTTGCTAAATTTAATAGCTGTTGGCCTTCCATGTGGACAAGTAAATGGATTATCTAATGTTAATAGCTCTTGAATTAATCCTTTTACTTCCATATCTGATAAATTCATATTACCTTTTACAGCAGCTTTACATGCAATTGTAGCAATTAAATTATCTTCCATATTATCTTTACTAGTTCTTAAATTACCCTGTAATTCATCTAATACATCCATAAATAAATTTTTTGCATTTATATCTACACAAATATTAGGAACACCAGATATTTTATATGTATTATCACCAAAAGACTCAATAATATATCCAACCTTCTCAAAAGTATCAATATTATCTTTAACAATATCCATTTCTTTATTTGTTAAGGTTATTATTTCAGGTATTAATATCATTTGAGATAATCTTTCATCATTATAATATGAATTCTTTAATCTCTCATATAATACTCTTTCATGTGCAGCATGTTGATCTATTATATATAATTCATTCATATATTCAATTATATTATATGTTGAAAAAGCTGTACCAATATATGTATATTCTTTTTTATTTTGTACAACATCACCATGGTTTTCAAAGAAATTAATGTTCTCATTTTTATTTATTCTATTTTCAACAATACCTTTTAGTATATTATCTGAATTTAGTTTATATTCATAATAATTAGCTTCATTGATTTCTGAAATAACATCTTTTTTAATATTATTATTTAGTGAATCAACTCTATCAAAAGCATTTTTATATGTTTCTTCTTTATTTTTTTCTATATTTTCAACATTTTCAGCTTCTTTATTATCTAAAGTATCTACAAAAGCATGCCTACTTAAATCATTCGTTAATAATGCTTCTCTTATTCCATGATATACAATTTTAAAAACATCATTTTCATTTTGAAATCTTATTTCAAGTTTTGCTGGATGAACATTCACATCAACCAATGATGAATCTATATTTAAGTTTATCATCGTAAAAGCAAATTTACCTTGTGGTAATATATTTTTGTATGCTTCATCAATGGCTGTTCTTATAGTTTTATCTTTAACATGTCTTGTATTAACATACATAATTTGATTACTTCTGTTTGATCTAGATATACTAGGTTTTCCAACAACTCCAACAAGTTTCATACCTTCATATTCATAATCTACTGGTAATAAATTATCTGCTATTTCTTTACCAAATATACTATATACTGTCGTTATAATATCTCCATTACCATTGGTAGATATTACTACTTTATTACTTGATTTTAACTTAAAGGATATTTCTGGATGTATTAAAGCAAGCCTTGATACTATATCTTCTATATATCCACCTTCTGTAAAATCTTTTCTTAAAAACTTATATCTTACAGGGGTATTAAAAAATAACTCTTTTACTTCTATTACCGTTCCTTTAGGACATGCACCTTCTTCAAAAGATAAAACATCTCCTGCTTTTACGATAATTCTGTTGCCTACACTATTACCAGTTGATGATGTCATTTCAACATTTGCAATAGCAGCGATACTTGCTAAAGCTTCACCTCTAAATCCCATTGTCATAACAGTACTAAGATCTTTTCCAGAACGAATTTTACTTGTTGCATGCCTTTCAAAAGCTAATTGCATATCATCTTTTGCTATACCTTTTCCATCGTCAACAATCCTAATATACGATATTCCGCCATTTCTAATCTCTATACTAATATTTTTTGCACCTGCATCTATAGAATTTTCTACTAATTCTTTTACAACATTAGCAGGCCTTTCTATTACTTCACCAGCTGCAATTTGATTTATTGTTAATTCATCTAATACTACTATATTTCCCATATTATCACCTTGAATAATATTATACACTATTTGAACCAAATAGAATAGTATTTTAAATATTTTTTTAGAAAAACTACTTGTATTCTTATAATATATATTACTAAAAAAATCTTAAAAATGTATTAAAAAATACAAAAGCAATAACAAACTTATTTGTTATTGCTTTTGTATTATTATTCTACATCTTCTTTTTTAGTAGTTTTTTTAGTTGTCTTTTTAGTTTTAGATGTAACTTTTTTTACTTTCTTAGGTTTTTCATCTTTTTCTACATTTTCTTTTGATTTTTTTGTAGACTTTTTAGGAGTAATAATTTGTCCCTTTGGTTTTAATTCTTTATCTCCCTTAGATTTTTTAACTGTAATTTTCTTTTCTTTTTTTGGTTTCTCTTCTATTAATTTTTCTTCTTCAAAATCATTCTCTTCAGCTAAAGCTTCTGCTATTTCTTCTTCAGTTTTTTCTTTCTTTTCAATCTTAGGCATTTCAATTCTATTTTCTCTTAAAAGTAATAAATCATTATTAACTACTACACCTTTATATGTATTTGTTTCTTGACTATATTGAAACTCTATTAAAGATGATTCTAAATCTGTTGATAAATGTTTTAATTCAGTAGTAAATAACATTTCTGTATCTTTCAATGGTATAGCTGCTTTTTTAATAATCTTAAATATTTCACTAATATGTTGATTATCTTCTGCAACAATTACTAATTGTGGATCTTTTTCAAAATCACAATCCTTTGTTAAAAAGAAATTATAAAAATCTGCATAAAGCTGCATTTTTTCAATTAATTTATTTTCCCAATCATCATTTCTACGTATTACTTCAAATATTAATTCTTGTATATTTTTACCATCATTTAATCTTATAAGACCACCAGTCGGTTTAAACTTTACATTTTGTTTTTTTGAATAAAGTACTGCATTTATGTTACATGATTCATAAGCTTTTACTTTTTCAATATATGATATTATTATTTGATTACCAGCTAATCTCTTCTTTATTAAATGAACAGGTTTAGCATTATTAGTTTGTTGCCAATCAGATTTTATTTCTCTTGAAGCTAACAAATACTTACCCATTTTTTCTAAACAATAAACTCTAAATATTCCTTTTCCTTCTTCACTTGTAAAGTAATATCTTGTTATTACTTTTGTTTTAATTAGTTTTTGTAATTTATCATCAACTTTACTTTGTGATTTAATATCTGTTCCTTTTAACAATAATAATTGGAATATTTGTCTTGCTGTTACAAATTCATATTTATTTATTATTTCTAATATTTCAAAATGGATATCAGTTATATAACCCATATCAACATTAAACATTACTTGATTAATACTTACATAACCATCTTTGCCATCAAATACTTTTCGTTCGTTATTTCTCATCGCAAAAGGCGATTTTTGAGCTTTAACTTCTGAATCATTTACCATAATAATTCCTCCCTTATTATAAATATATCATTTATAATTTATATACATATTTATTTTAAGCCCTTTGGCTAAAACATGGTTTACAATTATATTGTCAACCGAGTTATATTAATTATTGTTATTAGTTACACCGGGATTTAACGCTTTTACACTTGAGCTATTAAATACATTCTTAATGCATGCAATTAATTTACTATTTGCAATTTTATTTAATATTCCAGCTTTTATAACTATTAATGAATCATCAATATATTCTGCATATTTATTATTGTCTGGCACATACTTCTCAATTAAACTATCATCAATTTTAATATTAAGATCTTCTATATTAACAATAAATCCAGCTGATGGTTTCTTTGTTAATAATACATCGCCCAATTCTATAGATATATATGTTATTGCTTTTTCTTTGTCATTTATTCTATCTAAATCAATCTCAGCATGTAAATTAGATTGTAAATTTGAAATTTTACTTTTAACAGTCTTTTCATTTTTTACATATTCATCACTTTTTCTATTTTCTGTTTTAATTATATTTAATTTATCTATATAATCTGCTAAATCGTGATCTATTAATGTTTTTTCATATATAGAAAAATCTTCTCTTGAAACAGCAAATAAATAAGCTTCATTTAATATATTAGCCATATCAGCATTCATAACTGACTGTTTTTCTAATTTTTCTTTTTCCTCACTTAAAATTTTATATTGCTTATCACAAAAATCAGTTAAACTTATGGCTTTATCATATACTTCCTTTGGTATTTCATTTTCAGCATATGATTGCAAATATGATTTTATATTTTCAATTTTGCTTCTAAATTCTTCATTTTCAGATAATTCGGTTATTTGTTTTTTACTATTTGGGTCAATCTGTTTAAATACTTTATCAATTTTAGAAACAATTTTTTCTACTTCAATATTATTGCCCATATTGTCATGTATTTAGTTATACTAAATACATTCCCCCTTTCTTTTTCTTTTGTACGTTTATATTTAAAATGTTATTATATAAAAAATTATATATATCCTTACGCAAATATGCAATAGAATAATTAAAATTAATTTAAAAAAAAAATATTTTGTAATACTTTTGTAATATTTTATTCTTCTTTACCTTGATTATTTAAAAATCTTTCTCCTCTTTCTAATCTTTTATCCAAAAAATTATTTTTTTCTTCTTTCTCTACGGAATCATTATTTTGTTGTTCTAAAGAAGTTCTTTTATATTCTTTTAATATAGAAATTTCATCAGGCTCATCTGTGCCTTTCTCATAAAACTTTGCAGAAACTTTTTTAACTATATCTTTATCCTGTTCCATAATTCCATTCTTTTTTAATGTTTCAATTATTAATTCATCAACTTTAGACATCTTATGTATATCAATATCACTTTCACTATATTGCATATCTAAAGGCATAGTTGGTTCATCTTCATCATAAACATCTTTTACTTGAATTAACATATTACCTCTATCCTTTACAATAGGAAATACTATACCATGTGTTTCACTAGAGCCTTTTATTGATAAAACATAATCCGTATTTATAACTTGATCATCTTCTGATTCAACAATATCTCTGTCCACTCTTCTAACTTCTAAAGAACCTTCATTAGCTCTTTGTGTTATATCTTCACCATGTGAATTAATTATTCCTATACTTCCATCTACATATTCTGCACAATATGTATATACTGTTGCATCAGGAACCATTTGATAAAAGAACGGATCTTCAATAAGTTTTAAGCTACGTATAGCTTTTCCTTCTGCTTCAAATTTCGCCTTTATAGTTTCTTCACTTAGATCTTTGCTATTATCTTTTATTTGAACCTTATCTTCATCATTTTTCACATCATTATATACAACTTTACTTTTAAATTTTTTGTAATATTCTTTTAATTTAAGAGTATTTTTTTCGTTAATATTGAATTCTTTCATAACAGCAAAACTTGTGATTAATTCACCTTTTTCATCCTGTCTAACTATTTCTCTAAGAAGTCTTTTATTTTTTTCTAAATCCAATCCTAAATTATATAGTTTTTCTTTTAATTCAGCATCTACAACTTGCATTTCATATTTTTCATTAGTTTTTATTAAAGGTAATTCATTGTTTTTTTTATCAAAAACTTCATAGTATTCATATGAATCATCAGTATTCGCATATTTCTTATCATGTGTTATTATATACACTTCGCCTAAATTAAGTTTTAAATCACTATCTATAACAAAATTATCCATTTCCTTTAATTCTTTAATTTTGTCATCATCTGTTTCTAATTTTTTTCTTTCATAATAAAAATCTAGTACCTTCTTATTTATAACCATTATAATACCTCCCCAAAACATTTAATCCGTAATTATATATTTATTATTCACCCCTATTATATCTTATGTATTTATAAAAATACAAGTTTTTTAAAAATTAACTTGTATTTTAAAGATACTTATGTTAATGTATATATGAATAATTATGCAATAAATTTAATATAAACAGACAAAAGAAAAAAGGAGGAGACATTTAATAATGGCTTTTGAATATTTCGATATCCCTTATAGGTATAACGAAACAAAGATTTATTTATTGTTTCAAACGCCTTTAATGCTTTTTGCATTTTGGGATATATCAGATAATGATGAAAATAAATATATAGAAAAGTTTGGTAAAGATTCTTATTTCAATTCAAGAATGTATCTTAAAATTACTAATGAAACAAATGGTAAAGTCTTTAATGTAGATATAAATCCATTTGCCAAGAATTGGTATATACAAATACAAGAACCGTATTGTAAATATAGAGCGGAAGTATGTAGATCAATAAACAACCATGAAATTTCAATGGCATCATCTAATACTTTAAATACACCAAACAATAAAATAATTATGTCAAAACAAAATTTAAAATTTGTTAATATTAAAAATCAAAAAACTGAATTTGTAATTACAATAAATG
>JAQVRJ010000003.1 GCA_028701115.1 Clostridia bacterium | reverse complement strand
AATGTAGCTATTAAGCTACGTTTGCGAAGCATGCTTAAAAATAAATATTGGATTGTAAAAAAATCAAAAAAAAAATTGCCTACATTTACTTGACACATACATTATTCATTTTACTTTTAATATTTATTGCATTATATTTATGTGTGTGATATAATGATTGCATAAAATTGGTAATTATCATGTTTGTCATATCAGAGATTTTTGGTGATAATGTATTTTCGATGATTGTAGTTTCATTTATTCTTTTGGCACTTGCAATATTAGGAACTAATACAATCATTAGAATGCTTTTGGATAGTATTGTAACTAAAAAAGGACGGATTATATGCATAATAGTATTGTTTTTAGTATTCATGCTAATGCTACTATTGCAGATTTTTATTCCAAGTTTAGCATTTATCATTTCTGCTCTATTACTAATTTTGTTAGTAATAGGAGGAATTATAAATGTATTAGTAGTCGCCATATTTATGGTAGTATGCTATTGTGTTTTAAATTTTACAGATGAATAATTATTATAATTATTCATCTTTTGTATTGCAAATGAAATTTGTTTATGATAAAATGCAAACAAAGGTTCGGTGATGCTTTATGAAAAAAATAATAATGCATATAGATGTTAATAATGCTTTTTTATCATGGAGTGCATGTGATATGCTTAAACATGGATATAAGATAGATATTAGAAATATAAATAGTATAATTGGTGGAGATGAAAAACAAAGATCTGGTATAGTTTTGGCAAAATCTGAAAATGCAAAAAAGTTTGGAATTAAAACTGCTGAGACAATATATAGTGCAAAAAAAAAGTGTAATAATTTGCAAGTTTTTTTACCAGATTTTAGAGTGTATTCTCATTATTCAAATGCTATGTATAAAATTTTATGTGATTATTCAGATAAAATTGAAAGGTTTTCTATCGATGAATGTTTTTTAGATTATACTTATTCACAAAAGCTTTTTGGTACAGCAGATGAATGTGCTAAAAAGATAAGTAATAGGATATATACAGAATTAGGTTTTACTGTTAATGTTGGAATTGGGGATAATAAGTTACTTGCAAAAATGGCATCAGATTTAGAAAAACCTAATAAGATTTGTACAATATATAAAAATGAGATTAAAGATAAAATGTGGATATTACCTATAGAAGAATTATTTATGACAGGAAGGAAAAGTGTTCCTAAATTACATAACTTAAATATATTCACAATAGGTGATTTAGCTAACTTTGATTTGAAAATATTAAAGAAGACATTTGGTAAAATGGGAATGCAAATGTATGAATATGCTAATGGTATAGATGATTCAGATGTAGATAATAGTAGACAAGAATATAAAGGTATTGGAAATTCTATTACTACTAATGTAGATATTTTGAATAAAAGTATAGCATATAATATTTTATTATCTATATCTGAATTAGTAGGTAAAAGATTAAGAGCAGAGAATAAATATACTAATGTTATTAATGTTCAATTAAAGTCTGCAGATTTTGTTACTCAATCGCATCAAAGAAAGTTATTAAATTCTACAAATATAACTAAAGAAATATATAATGTTGCTAAGGAATTATTTGATGAATTTTGGAATGGTCAACCTATTCGTAGTTTCGGCATACGATTGGATGAACTGCAAGATGATAAAGATGGGCAAATTAGTTTTTTAGCAGATGAAAGATTAAAAGAAAAAAGTAATAAATTAGATAAAGTAATAGACAATACTCGTAATAAGTATGGGAATAATATAATTAAAAGAGCAGTTTTTTTAGATAATGTTATACCTAATATGTTAAATAAAGAAAAATAGAATTTATTTTATTTAGCATATAAGTATTTTATTATAGTATTAGTTAATAAAGAAGAAAATTGGCTTAATATGTTGACAAATCTATATTATTCGTGTTACAATAACAAAGTATGTAATCCGCATAATTAAGGTCTTAAATGTTTAAAAGACTACCTGATTAAAAGATTAGCGAGTTTTATGTAGAGGAGGGAATGAGATGTACGCTATAATTGAAGCATGTGGCAGACAATATAAGGTAACAGAAGGCATGATTGTTTTATTTGAAAAATTAGACGCAGAAGCTGGAAAGAAAATCACTTTTGATAAAGTCCTATTAGTGTCTGATGGAAAAGATGTTAAAGTTGGTAACCCAACAGTTAAAGATGTAACAGTTGAAGGAACTGTAATGTTACAAGGAAAACATAAAAAAGTGCTTGTATTTAAGTATAAAGCTAAAAAGAATTATAAGAGAATACAAGGTCATAGACAACCATTTACAAAAGTAAAAATAGATAAAATTGTAATGTAATTAGTAAATGGAAAATAGGAAATATTGAGGGGAGTGAAATAAAGTGGCTCATAAAAAAGGTATGGGAAGTACTCGTAACGGTAGAGATAGTCAATCAAAACGTTTAGGTGCTAAAAGAGCTGATGGCGAATATGCATTAGCTGGAAATATATTAGTTAGACAAAGAGGAACAAAAATACACCCAGGTACAAATGTTGGTAAAGGATCAGATGATACTTTATATGCATTAGTAAGTGGATATGTTAAGTACTCTAGATTAGGTAAAGATAAAAAGAAAGTTAGCATAATATTAGGAGAAAAAGTAGAAGCTAAAGTAAAAGATAAAAAAGTAACTACAACTAAGAAAGCTACACCTAAAAAAGAAGAAAAAGTTGAAAAAGAAGTAGTAGAAACAAAGGTTGAAAAGAAACAACCTGCAAAAAAAGCAACTACAACTAAGAAAACAACTACAACTACAAAAAAGACGACTACAGCTAAAAAAGAAACAGCTGAAAAGAAAACAACTGCTAAAAAGACAACTACAACTAAAAAAGTTGCAAAAGCTGAAAAAGCTGAATAGTTATTAAAAGCTACCATATAGGTAGTTTTTTTAATATGTTTAAATTTATATATAAAATATATTATACATAAATATATAGTAAAGACTTGAAAAAAATGAGTTTTATGATATAATTAATCGATACAATAATAAATGAAAGGAATGTGAAATATGAGTGTAAAGGTAGAAATGATAGAGGGTAATAAGGCAAAATTGGAGTTTAGTATAGAAAAAGAAAAATTTGTTGAAGCAATAGATCAAGTATATAAAGAAAATGCTAAATATTTTCAAGTACCAGGTTTTAGAAAAGGTAAAGTACCAAAGGAAATAGTAATGAGAAATTATGGTGAAAGTACATTTTATAATGATGCTTTTGAAAAAGTTGCTAATGAGGAATATCCTAAGGCTATAGAAGAAAATAATTTAAAAGTTGTAAGTAAACCAGAAATAGATGTAGTTACAATGTCAACAAAGGAAGATTTAGTTTTTACTGCAATAGTAGATTTAGAGCCTAAAGTAGAATTAGGTGATTATAGATGTATAGAAATTGAAAAGGTAGAATATAATGTTTCTGAAGATGATATTAAAGCTAGATTAGATGAAATGGTTAATCAAAATGCAAGAATTATAACAAATAATGATCAACAATTAGAAAAAGGTAATATAGCTATTATAGATTTTGAAGGATTCGTAGAGGGTGTGCCATTTGAAGGTGGAAAAGCTGAAAAGCATGAATTAGAAATTGGTAGTGGTAGCTTTATACCAGGATTTGAAGATCAATTAATTGGAATGAAAGTTGAAGAAGAAAAAGATATTAACGTAACATTCCCAGAACAATATCAAGTAGAAGAATTAAAAGGTAAACCAGCTGTATTTAAAGTAAAATTACATGAAATAAAGATTAAAGAATTACCTAAGATTGATGATGACTTTGCAAAAGATGTTAGTGAATTTGATACATTAGAAGCATTAAAAACAGATATAAAAAATAAAATGCAAGAATCAAATGAAGAAAGAGCAAAAAGTGAAAAAGAAAGTAAAGCAATTGAAGTAATTGTAAATAATTCGAAAATGGAAATACCACATTCGATGATAGATTTAGAAGTTGAACATAAAGTAAAAGATATTGAACAAAATATGCAATACCAAGGGTTAACATTACAACAATATTTACAATATTCAGGATTAAAAATGGATGACTTTAAAATTCAATTAGAAGATCAAGCTTTAAAAGACATTAAATCAAGATTAGTATTAGAAGCAATAATTGCAAAAGAAAATATTGAAGTAACTGATGAAGATGTTGAAAATAAAATAGCAGATATGGCTAAAAAATATAATAAAGATTTAGCAGAATACAAAAAAGGTATATCAGATAGTTATAAACAATATTTTAAAGACAATATAAAATATGAAAAAGTTCTTAAATTAATTATAGATAATGTAAAGTTTAAAAAATAATTTTAAAAGGAGGGAATTTTTCTATGAATATAAAAGATACATATAATGTTCCAATAGTTATTGAACAAACAGGTAGAGGCGAAAGATCTTATGATATTTATTCAAGATTATTAAAAGAAAGAATAATATTTTTAGATACACAAGTCGATGATGCATCAGCAAGTTTAGTAATAGCTCAAATGTTATTTCTAGAAGCTGAAGATCCAGATAAAGATATTATGTTATATATTAATAGTCCAGGTGGTTCAGTAACAGCTGGATTGGCTATTTATGATACAATGCAGTATATAAAATGTCCTGTTGCAACTACAGTTATTGGTTTGGCAGCAAGTTTTGGTGCTGTTATATTGGCCGCAGGTACAAAGGGAAAGAGATATGCATTACCAAATTCAGAAATTTTAATACATCAACCATTAATAATGGGACAAGGTATTTCTGGTCAAGCTACAGATATTAAGATTGAAGCAGAACAAATGGTAAAGACAAGAGAAAAATTAAATGGCATATTAAGTAAATTAACAGGAAAAACAATAGAACAAATACAAATAGATACTGAAAGAAATAATTGGTTAACTGTTGAAGAAGCAAAAGAATATGGATTAATTGATGAAATAATTATAAAGAAAAAATAATATTTCAAAGGGGGATGCTATATAATGTCAAAAAAGACTGAAGAAAAAGAACTTAGATGTTCTTTTTGTGGTAAGACTCAAGATGAAGTATATAAAATAGTTGCAGGCCCAGGTGTATGCATTTGTAATGATTGTATATCTCTATGCAGTGAAATACTAAATGGTGATATAGATGAAATTGAAGTTGATGAAGTATTACATCAATCAAAAGACGTGCCAACACCAAAAGAAATAAAAAGAATATTAGATCAATATGTAATAGGACAAGACAATGCTAAAAAAGTTTTATCTGTTGCAGTATATAATCATTATAAAAGAGTAAAGCATAATAGCAAAATAAATGATGTTGAAATACAAAAGAGTAATATTTTGTTATTAGGACCAACAGGTTGTGGTAAAACATTATTAGCTCAAACATTAGCAAGATATTTAAATGTTCCATTTGCAATAGCTGATGCAACAACATTAACAGAAGCTGGATATGTTGGCGAAGATGTTGAAAATATTTTATTAAAATTAATACAAGCTGCAAATTATGATGTAAAAAAAGCAGAACGTGGAATTATATATATTGATGAAATAGATAAAATATCTAGAAAGTCTGAAAATCCATCAATAACAAGAGATGTTAGTGGTGAAGGTGTACAGCAAGCTTTATTAAAAATTATTGAAGGTACTGTTGCTAATGTACCACCACAAGGAGGAAGAAAACATCCACAACAAGAATTTATACAAATAGATACAACTAATATATTATTTATATGCGGTGGGGCTTTTGATGGTTTAGATAAAATAATAAATGCTCGATTAGGTACAAATGCAATAGGGTTTGAATCTAAAATTAAATCTAAAAAAGATTTAACATTAAATGAATGTTTCAAAGATTTACAACCACAAGATTTATTAAAATTTGGTTTAATTCCAGAATTAATTGGCAGATTACCAGTAATTACAACTTTAAACCAATTAGATAAAAATGCTTTAATACAAATATTAACAAAACCAAAAAATTCTTTAATAAAGCAATATAAAAAATTATTGGAGTTGGATAATATTGAATTAGAATATGAAGATAAAGCAATTGAATTAATGGTAGATAAAGCTATTGAACGTGAGATTGGTGCGCGTGGGTTAAGAGCTATATTTGAAGAAGTAATGAATGATATAATGTTTGAATTACCTTCAATTGAAGGCGTTGACAAGTGTGTTATAACAGAGAAATGCATAAGAGATAAAGAAAAGCCTACTTTAATTAAAAATAGTAATATTTTAAAAGATAATGATTTGAAAAAAATTGAAAATAAAAAAGAGGCATAATATGAATGAATATGTTTTGGGAGATAAAGTAATAACAAAAAAAGAACATCCTTGTGGAAGTAAGCAATGGGAGATAATTCGTGTTGGTATAGACTTTAAATTAAAGTGTTTAGGATGTGGACATGTTGTTATGGTAGAAAGAGAAAAAGCATATAAGATGATAAAAAAGAAATTAGAATAAAGAATAATAAATAAAATGTTATTATATATGTAATAATGTTTTATTTTTTTTATATGAATGAAAATAAGATTTCAATAAATTATTTTTGATAAGTAAAATTTATTAAAAATATTTAAATATTGTTAAATTAAAATATAAATAAAAATAAATTTGATAAAAATTTTAATAGCTATAAATAATGTAAAAATACTTGAAAAGAAAGGAAATAGGCAAGTTTTTAAAATTAAAAGAATATATTTATGATATTATGGTGTATGTATTTTAAGCTTTAATTACATAAATAAGCTTTTTAACAATTATTATTAATGAAAATAGAAAAATGTTTGAAAAATTTATAAAATTGTGATATAATTAAATGCATAATAAAGAAGAAATAAAGTATTTAAAAATAAAGTAATAAATAAATTTTATAAAAGCTTTGAATTTATGAATTTATTATGATATAATGTATGAAGTAGTAAACAAAAATTTAAAAATGAAACATATTTCATTACAATATAGATATGCGGAGGCGATAAGATGTTTAAAATAGGCGATAATATTTTTTATCCTTTACATGGTGCAGGTACAATTGAATCAATAGAGGAACAAAAAATTTTAGGTGAAAAACGAAAATATTATGTAATAAAAATGCCAGTTGGTGATGTAAAAGTAATGGTTCCTACTGAGAACGCTGAAAATGTAGGTGTAAGAAACTTAGTTAGCAATAATATTGTTAGTAAGGTTTTTAAGACTTTTGACACTTATATAGAAGATGCAGTAATTAACTGGAGTAAAAGATATAGAGATAATATGGACAAAATGAAGACAGGAGATATTTTGGAAATATCAGATGTTGTTCGTTCGTTGACTTTTAAACAAAAAGAAAAAGGTTTATCTACTGGTGAGAAGAAAATGCTTACAAATGCCAAGCAAATATTAGTTAGTGAATTAGTCTTAACTAATAATATGGATAAAGAATCAATTGAGGGTATGATTGATGAAAAAATGCAAAAAGCATATGATAAAAAGATGGAAGAATTATTATAAATAATATATAAAATAAGATTACTAAGTAATCTTATTTTTTTGTAATAACATTTTTAAAAATGTTTGCTAAATTTAAGTTTTTTTGTATTATTTATGCTAATATTTATGTGAAGGAGAAATAATAATGATAATAGTTGATGTAATAGTTTTGATAATTATATATTTTTTAGTATTTTTGCGTAAATGGATAAAAAAAGGACCAGTAAATTTCATTATAAATACTTTAATGTATATATATGTATCATTTGTATTGTATTTTACATTAATGCCAATAATAACATCAATACCAGATATTTTTAATCATACATATCAAATAATGAACATGGAATTGTTTGGAGATTATTTTAATGGTAAGGGAGATGCTGTTAGACAAATAGTTTTAAATGTAATAATGACTATTCCATTTGGATTTTTTATGGGGATAATTACAAAGAAAAATATATTATGGTGTATATTGTATACTTTTATATTTAGTGCATGCATAGAATTAATACAGCCATTAATACATGGAACTAGAACATCAGATATAACAGATATAGTAACAAATGTAATAGGTGGGACAATTGGATATATATTTTATTTTATATTTAGCCCAATAATTAATAGGATTATTATATTTGATGAAAGAAAAAATTTTTAGAGGGTGTGATAGATATGTCGATGTGGAGCCCCTGGCGTGGGTGCTTAAGATGGCGTGGGTGCTTAAGATGTAGTGAAGGTTGCAAGTATTGTTATATATATAAAGGAGATTTGAAAAAAAAAGTAGATACTAGTAAAATCGTTAAAACAAAAGATTTTGAAAAACCAATAGAAAAATACAAAAATGGAAAATACAAAATGAAATCTGAACTTGTATATGTATGTTTTTCATCAGATTTTTTTATAGAAGAAGCAGATGAGTGGAGAAAAGAATGCTGGAAAATGATAAAAGAAAGAAGTGATTTATTATTTTTATTTTTGACGAAAAGAATAGATAGATTTTATGATTGTATACCAGAAGATTGGAAGGATGGCTATGATAATGTAGTTATATGTTGTACAATTGAGAATCAAAAAAATGCAGATTACAAATTAGGTATTTTTAAAGATTTACCTATTAAACATAAATACATTATAGCACAACCATTATTAGAGGATATATCTATTGAACAATATATAGATGGAGTAGAGTTGTTTGTAATAGGAGGAGAATCAGATTATAATGCACGCCCATTAGATTATAAATGGGTATTAAATATTAGGCAACAATGTATAAATAAAAATGTAAGCTTTGAATTTAGACAATGTGGTACACATTTTATAAAAGATGGTAAACAATGGAATTTGCAAACAAGAGATTTAATTAAACAAGCTAAAAAAGCAGATATAGATTACTATATAGAAGGATATATAAAAAGATATTAATACTAATGTATTAATATCTTTTTTATCATTTATTTTTGTTTTTTATAAAATTATATGAATCTTTACACATATCTTCAATTGTTTTTGTAGCTTTCCAATTAAGCTTTTCAAATGCATATGAAGGATCAGCATAGCAAGCAGCAATATCTCCAGGTCTTCTGTCTACTATTTTGTATGGTATTTTAACATTATTTACTTTTTCAAAAGTATTAACGATATCTAAAACACTATATCCATGGCCAGTACCTAGGTTATATGCATCACAACCGGTTTCATTTATAATTTTTTTAATAGCTTGAATATGACCTAAACTTAAGTCAACAACATGTATATAATCTCTTACGCCTGTACCATCTTTGGTGTTATAATCATTTCCAAATATATTTAATTCTTTTAATTCTCCAGAAGCGATTTTAACTATATATGGTAAAAGGTTGTTTGGAATATCATTTGGATTTTCTCCAATAATCCCAGATTCATGTGCACCTATAGGGTTAAAATAACGTAATATTGCAATACTCCATTCATTATCTGAAACATATAAATCTTTCAATATGTTTTCTATTATTAATTTTGAATTACCATAAGGATTTGCAGCAGATAAAGGAAATGTTTCTTTTATTGGTAAGCTTTGAGGATTACCATATACGGTTGCACTTGATGAGAATACAATTTTTTTACATTTTACTTCTTTCATTATTTCTAATAATGAAAGTGTTGAGTCTATATTGTTTCTATAATACATTAATGGATTTTGAACTGATTCACCAACAGCTTTAAATCCTGCAAAATGTATGACAGCATCAATTTTATTCTCAGTAAATATTTTTTTTAGTAATTCTGTATCCTTAACATCACCTTCATAAAATTTAAAATCTTTTTTCGTAATAGTTTTAATAGACTCAATAACTTCTTTTTTTGAATTTGATAAATTGTCTATTATAACTATATCATAACCTTTATTTAGAAGTTCTACTGATGTGTGACTACCAATGAATCCACATCCTCCTGTTACTAATATTTGCATTTTATCACCTGAATTTATTATATCAAAAAGATATCTACAAGTCTATACTAATATTTTTTTGACAATAATTTTTGTATGTGGTATAATATATATGTATTATATGAAAGAAGGAGGGATTAAAATATGTGTTCAATAATTAAACTAAAGGAAATAAATACAATTGAAAAAGCAAATAGCTCTATTTGGTTTAGTTTTTGTGCGTAATTTTTAATTTCTTAAATTATATAATTATATGCAAAAATTCCTTAATCAAGGAATTTTTTTGTATGCTAAAACATAACTAATCTGAACTATTTGTTAAAAAAATAGGAGATGATTAGTTATGTTTTTTAAAAAATATAAGTTTTTATATCAATTTAAAGAATACTTTAAAAAATATAAATCTATAAAAAAAGTTCTCATATTTGTTATGATCATGGCAAGCGCTGTAGGCCTTTTGTTACCATATTTTATAAGTCAAAGAATATTAGGTATTACAGAGGTATCGGCATATAATGTTTTAGTCTATTCAATATTAATTATATTAATTATATTAATCCATCATATTTTTTGGTTCTTCTGGGAATATATTTCTTCAAAGCTAACAAATAAGGTAGGAGCAGATATACGTAAAGATATATTGTATTATTTGAATAATACGAAGTATAATATAGTTAAGAATAAAACAAGTGGATATTATTTAGAGAGATTTAATGATGATGTTGATGAGGTATCTTCATTTCTAAGTAATGCATTAGGAACATTTATAGATACAATAACAAATGTAAGTTTTTTAGTGTTTATATATTTTTTGAGTTATCAATGCGGAATAATTTTTACAATAGGAGTATTAATTCTGTATTTAATTGAATATATAAAAATAAAGAAAGATATGCAATATACTGAGATATTAAAGGCTCAAACTGAGATTGTAAATACAAAGATGAATGAAAATTATAAATATATAAAAGATATTAATGGATTAGGTATAAGTGAATTAATAATAACCAATTCAATGTTAAATATTAATGAAGTATCAGCAATAAAAATTAAGAAAGATAAATCCTTTGCTAAATATAGTAGGATTAAAACATTTTTGCAATTTGTAATAGAAGCAATACTTATTGTATATTCAGTTATGTATTTAATACCTAGTCAAGCATTAACAATAGTATTGTTATTAACAATAATAAATTATATTGGATTTATGTATGATTTAGTGGAACAATTTGCAAAGATGAAGGATTATTTTGTTAAGGGCGATTTTAAAGCAATGAGAATATTAGAAATAATTTCTAAAGATAATTTAATAAAATATAGTAATGTAAATAAAGTATTAGATTATTCTATTCAAATTAAAGGTTTATCTTATTGCTATGAAGATGATAATAATAAAGTATTAAATAACATTAATTTGAATATAAAGTCAGGTACATTAAATATGTTTATTGGTAGTTCAGGAGTAGGAAAGAGTACATTATTTAATTTGATTACAAAAATAATTGAATGTGAAGAGAAAAAAATATATATTGGAAATAAAGATATAAATTCTTTAGATAAAGAAACTATAAAGAATACTGTTTGTATAGTAAATCAAGAACCATTTTTGCTAAATGATACAATAATAAAAAATATTAGAATTGTAAAACCAGAAGCAACAGATGAAGAAATATATGATGTATGCAAAATAGTTAATTTAGATGAAGAAATTAAAAAAATGAATAATGGATACAATACATTGATTGTTGAAAATGGTAATAATTTATCAGGAGGTCAAAAGCAAAGATTAGCAATTGCAAGAGCAATATTAAAAGATACGCCTATTTTGTTATTTGATGAACCAACTAGTGCTTTGGATAAATACAATCAAGAGATATTTTTTAATATTGTAAAACAATTGAAACAAAGAAAAACAGTTTTAATAATTGCACATAAATTGAATGATTATAAATTATTTGATAATATATATGAAATAAAATGTGGTTCTTTAGTTAAAGTAAAAAAATGTGGATAATATTTTATAAATATATATAAAATATTATATATAAAGAGGTGGTAAAATGAATAATTTAAATATAAAAAAGAAAATATAATAAGGCATAGTCGTTATGCCTTTAAGGGGGAATAATGATGGTAGAAATAAATAATTTAAGTATTACCATGAAAGAAAATGATAGACCATTATTAACTAATTTTTCTTTTTCTTTACAAAAAGGAGATAAAATTGCAATTATTGGTGAAGAAGGTAATGGGAAAAGTACTTTAATAAAAGCTATTGTAGATATGAAGTTGTTAGAAGATTATTGCAATATAAAAGGTAATATAATAAAAAATGGATATATTGGTTATTTAGAACAGTTTTTAGATAAAGTTTGGGATAATGTAACTGTATTAGAGTATTTTTTTAAAGAATATCCTACTGAAGAAGTGGATTATAGTAAATATAAAGATATAGCTAATATTAAAATAAATATAGAAAAAGTAGATTTAGATCAAAAAATTTTAGAAAGTGAACAACAGATTAGTACATTATCTGGTGGAGAAAAAGTAAAAATACAATTAGCAAAAATATTAATTAAAAATCCAGATGTGTTGTTGCTCGATGAACCAACGAATGATTTAGATATACATACATTAGAATGGTTGGAAGATTTTATTCTTTCAGCAAATATACCAGTATTATATATTTCTCATGATGAAAAGCTTTTAGAAAAAACTGCAAATGGTATTATACATTTAGAACAGATAAAAAGAAAAAGTGAAATGAGATATACTATTGAACATATTGGATATAAAGAATATGTAGAAAAAAGATTAGGATTAATTGAAAGACAAGATAAAATAGCAAAAAAACAACGTTCAGAGTATAAAAAGCAAATGAATAAGTATAATGAAATTTACCAAAAGGTAGAAAGTCAGCAGAATACAATTACTAGACAAGACCCACATAGTGGATATTTGTTAAAAAAGAAGATGAAAACTTTAAAAGCTCAAGAAAAAAGATTTGATAAACAAAAAGAAGATTTTGAAGATATTCCAGATGTAGAAGAAGCAATATTATTTCTTTTTTCAGATAATATATATATTCCTAATGGTAAAATAGTTTTAGATTTAAAAATTAATGAATTATCTATTAGTGAAAAAGTTTTATCTAAGAATATAGAATTAAAAGTTATTGGCTCAAAACATATAGGAATAATTGGTGATAATGGAACAGGTAAAACAACATTAATAAGGGAAATTTATTCATTAATGGAATGCAGAGAAGATATTAAAATAGGATATATGCCGCAGAATTATGAGCTTGGTATTAACGAAAATATGAGTGTTATAGAGTTTTTAGTTCCATCTGGAATAAAAGTTGAGGTAACAAAAGCAAGAACTTTTATGGGAAGTATGAAATTTACAGCTGAAGAAACAATGGGAATGATTAAAAATTTAAGTGGTGGACAAAAAGCAAAAGTATTATTATTAAAACTTATTTTAGAACAAGCAAATGTTTTAATACTTGATGAACCTACCAGAAATCTTAGTCCTTTATCTAATCCAATAATACGAGAAGTATTATCTAATTATACAGGTGCTATAATAAGTATTTCGCATGATAGAAAATATATAGAAAATGTTTGTGATGAAGTATATGAATTAACTAAAGAGGGATTAATAAATGTTACTAGTAATTTTATATAAAATATTGTATAATCTTTTCATATTGGAGGAATAATGAAATCTAAAATAAAAGAATTATTAATTAAGAATATAAAATGGATTATTGTTGCTGTAGTTTTATTAATATTTATAATGATTACAGAGGACGTTTTTGAAAAAGAAATTATGAAGATGGATATAATAGCATATGAATCTATTGTAGAAAATTTCAGAAATGATGCTTTAACCAATGTAATGAAATTTATTACTAATCTAGGTGGAGCATATGTTTTAATAATAGCATCAATATTATCTTTAATTGTTACTATAATTGTTAAAAGAAAAAGTATTGGTATTGTTATTTGTAGTAATTTAGCAGTAAGTTTCATATTGAATATTATCTTGAAAAATATTGTACAGAGGCCTAGACCTGAAGGGTATAGGTTAGTTGTTGAAAATGGATATAGTTTTCCATCAGGACATTCAATGGTAAGTGTAGCTTTTTATGGATTTATAATATATTTAATATTCAATTATGTAGAAAATAAATATATTAAGTATATTTTATGTGGATTATTTAGCTTGTTAGTATTAGTAATATTATTTAGTAGAGTATACTTAGGGGTTCATTATGCTAGTGATGTAATATCTGGATTCCTAATATCTATAGCATATTTAATATGTTTTATAACTGTATTTAATAGTATTAAAGAAAAAAAAGACATTAATTATTAAAAAATATTTGAGTTTTAATTATAATATAAATTACATATTGGAAACATAGCTTGTATTACGTATAGCTATGTTTTTTAATGTTTAGCATTTTAATAATTTTTTTATGAGAATAGACAATATATATGTTTGTAAACTTGTCTTTTAGATATAAGAATGATATAATTTTATAAAAAAAAATATATATAATGAATGTGTTAGGAGAATAAAATGACAGAAAAAGAAAAGATGATAGCAGGAGAATATTTTCATAGTGATGTAGAAGAATTAACTAATGCAAGAAGAAGAGTAAAAGATTTATGCTTTCAATATAATAATTTAAAACCTTCAGATATTAAAAATAGAGATATTTTATTAAGAAAAATATTAGGTAAAACTGGTGAAAAAATAGCAATAGAATCAGATTTTTGGTGCGATTATGGATATAATATTTCTGTAGGTAATAACTTTTATATGAATCATGGTTGTATAATATTAGATTGTGCTAAAGTTACATTTGGAAATAATGTTCTTGTAGCTCCAAATTGTAGTTTTTATACAGTAGATCATCCTTTTGATGTAAAAAAAAGAAATCAATGGATAGAAATCGCTAAACCAATTACTGTAGGCAATAATGTATGGTTAGGCGGGAATGTTACTGTATTACCAGGAGTAACTATAGGAGATAATGTTGTAATTGGTGCAGGCAGTCTTGTAACAAAAGATATACCGTCAAATACTTTAGCATATGGTAATCCAGCAAGAGTAATTAGAGAAATTGGAGAGGAAGAAAAGAATTAAAAAGGAGATATTATGTTTAAGTTACATTCAGAATATGTGCCAAGTGGAGATCAACCTCAAGCAATAGAAAAACTTGTTGATGGAATAAATAATGGAGAAAAGTTTCAAACATTATTAGGTGTAACAGGTTCAGGTAAAACATTCACTATGGCAAATGTAATAGAAAAAGTAAATAAACCTACATTAGTTATTGCACATAATAAAACATTAGCAGGTCAATTGTATGCAGAATTCAAAGAGTTTTTTCCAGAAAACGCTGTTGAATATTTTGTATCATATTATGATTATTACCAACCAGAAGCATATATAGCTAAGACTGATACATTTATTGAAAAAGATTCATCTATAAATGATGAAATAGATCAATTAAGACATTCAGCAACAGCATCATTATATGAAAGAGACGATGTAATAATTGTAGCGAGTGTATCTTGTATTTATGGTTTAGGTGATCCAGTAGATTATGATAATATGGTTTTATCTATAAGACCTGGAATGGATAAATCAAGAGAAGAAGTAATTCATAGATTAGTAGAAATGCAATATACAAGAAATGATATAGATTTTAAACGTGGATGTTTCCGTGTGAAAGGCGATACTGTAGATATCTTTTTATCTCATTCTAGTGATAGTGTAATTCGTATTGAATTTTTCGGTGATGAAATTGAAAAGATAAATGTTGTTCATCCTATAACTGGTAAAATATTAGGTAGTAAAGAATATTTAATTGTTTTTCCTAAATCTCATTATGTTACAACAACAGATAAAATGGATAATGCAATTAAAGAAATTGAAAAAGAATTAGAAGAACAAATAGATTATTTTAAAAAGAATAATAAGTTGGTTGAAGCGCAAAGAATAGAGCAAAGAACTAACTTCGATATAGAAATGTTAGTTGAAACAGGATTTTGTCAAGGAATAGAGAATTATTCAAGAATTATAAGTGGAAGAAAAAAAGGTTCACCACCATATACTTTAATGGATTATTTTCCAAAGGATATGCTAATAATGGTTGATGAATCACATGTAACAGTACCACAAATAAGAGCTATGTATAATGGGGATAGAGCACGTAAAGAATCTTTAGTTGAATATGGGTTTAGATTACCTTGTGCTTATGATAATAGACCTTTAACATTTGCAGAGTGGGAGCAAAAAATAAATCAAATTGTTTTTGTAAGTGCTACACCATCAGATTATGAGAAAGAAAATTCATCAGGAATAGTTGAACAGATTATTAGACCTACTGGATTGATTGATCCAGAAATTATTGTAAAACCTGCTATAAATCAAATAGATGACTTGTTAATTCAAATTAAAGAAGTAATAGATAGAGGAGAAAGAGTCTTAGTTACAACATTAACTAAAAAGATGGCTGAAGATTTAACAGCATATATGAAGAATATAGATATTAAAGTAAATTACATGCATTCAGAAGTAAAAACTTTAGACAGATTAGAGATTATAAAACAATTAAGAACAGGGGATATAGATGTTCTAGTTGGAATAAATCTTTTAAGAGAAGGTTTGGATTTACCAGAAGTGTCATTAGTTGCTATACTTGATGCAGATAAAGAAGGATTTTTACGTTCTGAAAGATCATTAATACAAACAATTGGTAGAGCAGCAAGAAATGTTAATGGCAAAGTAATAATGTATGCAGATGAATTAACAGAATCAATGGAAAAAGCTATAAGAGAAACAAAAAGAAGAAGACAAATACAAAAAGAATATAATGAGAAGAATAATATTGTACCTATGACTATTAAAAAAGATATTAGGGATACTATTAAAACATTGATTGTTGAGGAAGAAAAAGGACAATATTCTGAAGATAAAGATAAGAGTATAGAAGAAATAATAAATGATTTAACAGATAAAATGGTACTTTGTGCTAAAAATTTGGATTTTGAAGAAGCTGCAAGAATAAGAGATAAAATTAAAGAATTAGAAAGCTTATAATTATTGTATAATATTTTAGTATAACATATGTAATTTAAAGGGGAGAAAAAGATATGAAAAAAGGAATAAGTTTAGTAGCGTTAATAATAACAATAATAGTATTAATAATATTAACAGCAGCAGTTGTAATAACAGGAGTAAACACACCACAAAATGCACAGCTAGCAGTCTTTTTAAATAACATATCAACAGTACAAGAAGCAATAAATATAAAAATGTTAAATAATATGGCGAAATATGCAACAACAGAAGGAGATTTAGAAAAATATAAATGGGTAGGAGTAATACAAGGATATACAGAAGCAAATGCAGAAAATAATGATGCATTACCAGAATCGGTATTACAAATAGCAGGAAAAGATGTATTAGCAATAGATAATAGTTTAAAAAATGAATTATCAATAAGCGAAACAGAAGTATTAAAGTATTATGTAACAACATTAGGGAAAGTATATTATCAAGGATTTGAATATGAAGGGAATATATAATATGATCAAACATTAACATCAGAACAAGAAGAATCTCCAGCAACAGAAATACCAACGATTGTAAATCTATATGATGGCCAATATGATGCAACCAAAGGAGTGAATAGTCCAAAGTTAGATACAGGAATGACAGCAGTATATTGGGATACAAATGGAAATGAAATAAGACAGTATAATGAAGGAGTATTAAATACAGTTTTTGTATATAATGATTGGTATGATTATATAGCTAGTACAGAAAGTTTTGCAACAGATAATACAACAAGCAAGTGGGCAAATGCAGTAACAGCAGATGGAAGCTATTGGGTATGGATACCAAGATATGCATATAGTATAGGAACAGGGTATCATACAAATACATCAAGTCCAATACATATAGAATTTATGAAAGGAATAACACAAGAGACAGCGTTGGGAACAATAATAATTAATTCTAGTTTAGGACAAGAAAATTTTAATATACATCCAGCATTTAGATATAACGACGGAACAGAAAAAATGTTATCAGGAATATGGGTAGCAAAATATGAAATGAGTAATAATGGAACAAAAGCAGTATCAGTACCAGGAGCAAGTAGTTGGAAAAATATATCAATAGCGAATTGTTTTACAAATTCACTTAGTATAAATTTGGGATTAAATAGTCATTTAATTAAAAATAGTGAATGGGGAGCTGTAGCATATTTAGCACAAAGTAAATATGGAAGAAATGGAGTACAAACATCATGGTCTGATGATTATATAACAGGTGGTATTGCAGAAGAAAGTACAACAGGAAATAATTATGGAATATTTGATATGAATGGAGGATTATGGGAATATGTAGCAGCAGGATTAAATTCAAATGTAGAAAATACATTTGGAAGTGCAAATGCAAAATATTATGAAGGATATTCATCATATGGAGATAGATATGGAGATGCAGTATTCGAGACATCATCAAGCTCATCAGATAGCACATCATGGCATAGTGGCCGCTCCCGCTTTATTTCTTCGGGCAGTTCTTTCTTCAGACGTGGTTACAATGATTGTTTGGTTGCCAGTTTGTTCGCTTTCAACAGTGACGATGGTGGAGCATATGATAGCATATCGTTCCGTTCGGTTCTATGGGGAGCACTTTAAAATAATAGTTAATGACACTTTGAAATAAGAAATATTTGATTAAACAAAATTAATTGAATTAATATATATTTTGGTATATAATAATTTGGTAGGCAAATTATTATAAATAAATGTGGAGGATACAGTGGAAGAAATAAAAAAACAAGAATATTTAATTAAAATAGATAATTTCGAAGGGCCATTTGATTTATTATGCTACTTAATAGATAAAAATAAAATGGATGTATTTAATATTAAACTTGATGAAGTTATTGAACAATATATTGAGTATATGCAAGCAATGGAAAAATTAGATTTAGAGATAGCTAGCGAATTTTTAGTAATGGCGGCAACTTTAATATATTTAAAATCTAGAAAATTATTGCCAATGCTAGAACCTGATGAAGATGAAGAAGGTTTAACAGAAGAAGAGTTAGCTAAGAGAATTTTGATATATAAGTTATATAAAGATTTTTCTGTAGAACTGAGAGATAGATATACAATATATTCAAATAGATATTCTAAACAGCCAGATAAAGTTGAATTACCAAAGCAAAAAATAGAAAAACAGTATGATAAAGAAGTAATTCCTGTAACATATTATAATATGTTAAAAAGAAATGCTAATTTGCAAAATTTAAATTATGAAAATATTACTAAATTAGCAGAATATGAAAGTGTAACAGTTAGATCAAAAGCAAAAGAAATAATAAAAGAGTTAATGAAAAATCCAAGATTCGTATTTAATGAGTTATTTACAGATAAACAAGAAACAAAACTTGAAGTTGTAACGTCATTTTTAAGTTTATTAGAATTAGCAAAACTAAAAAGAATATCTATTGATCAAAAAGAAAGATTTGGAGATATAATAATAGAAAAAAAAGAAAAGAGTAATATGGCATGAGAATAAATAGTGTATTGAAAAATAATATTAATGAAGAAAAAGAAGTAAAGGGCATTAAGAGAATATCAGGATTTTTATATATTTTATTAGCCGTAATTTATTTAGAAACGGTATTTTCTATTATGTTTTTTCAAAGTATTGAAGGCATTATTTGGAAAATTGCATTTTCTATTCCCCTAGCAACAGTTATTTATTTATTATCAGGAATAGGAAAAGAAAAAGCAAATAAAATAGTAGCAACTACTATTTTATTTATATTATGTTTTATATTCTCGGCACAGGTGGTTTATTATAGTATATATGATTCGTTTCTATCATTTTATTCTATATTTAATGGTGCTGGGCAAGTAATGCAATTTGTTGAAACAATATTTGAAAAGATTCTTAACCAATGGTTTAATATAATATTATTATTTATACCTTTGATTTTATGGTTTATTCTATTAGCTAAAAGGAAGATTGTTTTAAATAAGCAAAAGAGTAAAAGTAGAATAAAGAAGATAGTTTTCTTTATAGTATTTCAATTGATAGTAGTAATTTGTGTAAATATTTCATTTTCAAATGATGTATATTCTGCAAAGAATTTATATTATAATACACATGCTCCCATATTAACAATACAGAAATTTGGGTTATGTTCAGAAATGAGATTGGATTTTCAAAGATTGGTATTTGGATTTGAAGAAAAAGATATTGCTGGAGAAGAAACAAAAGATCCGCAGAATGAGATACCACCAGAAAAAGAAGTAGAATACAATATTATGAATATTGATTTTGAATCATTAATAGCTAATGAAACAAATAAAGATATAATTGGTATGCATGAATATTTTATGAATCAAGAACCATCTAAAAAGAATGAATATACAGGAATGTTTAAAGATAAAAATTTAATAGTATTTGTATGTGAAGCTTTTAGTAGTATGGCAATTAGAGAGGATATAACACCTAATTTATATAAACTATATAAAGAAGGATTCCAATTTGAAAATTTTTATACACCTGTATTTCCAGTAAGTACAGCTGATGGAGAATACATTACTGATACATCTTTAATACCTAAAGAAGGTGTCTGGAGTTTAAAAAGATTGGAAAATCATTATATGCCGTTATCATATGCAAATATATTTGAAAAATTGGGTTATTCTTCAAATGCATATCATAATCATACAGCTAAGTATTATGGAAGGGATTTATATATTAATGCAATGGGATATAACTCATATCTTGCAGTAGGTAATGGCCTTGAAGAAAGAATGGTTACAAAATATTGGCCTAATAGTGATTATGAAATGATAAAAGCAACAACAGATGATTACATTAATAATGATCATTTTGTTACATATTATATGACTGTTAGTGGCCATTTGAATTATAATAGAACTGGTAATATGATGGTAAGTTGGAATTGGGATACTGTAAAGGATTTACCATATTCAGAAACTGCAAGATGTTATTTAGCAACACAAGTTGAATTAGATAAAGCTATTGGAGAATTAATTACAAGATTAGAAATAGCTGGTAAATTGGATGATACTGTAATTATGTTATCAGCAGATCATTATCCTTATGGATTAACGTTAGATGAAATAAATGAATTATCTACATATGAGAGAGATGATAATTTTGAAAAATATCATATGCCATTCTTATTATGGTCTGGTTCAATGATAGAACCTATAAAAGTTGAAAAATATGGTTCAAGTTTAGATATGGTACCAACAATATTAAACTTATTTGGTGTAGAGTTCGATTCAAGATTATTAATGGGTAGAGATATATTATCTGATACAAATTCGCTTGTTATATATTCGAATAGAAGCTTTATAACTGATTTAGGAAGATATAATGCAAAAACAAAAACATTTATACCTGTTGAAGGTTTAGATATACCAGAAAATTATACAAAGCAAATATCTAACCAAATATATAACAAATACAAATATTCAAGACTAATACTTGATAATGATTATTATAGATATTTAGGTATATAGTATAAATAATTAAAAGAATTATAGTATAAATAATATAATTCTTTTCTTTTTTAATTGTTTGAGTTTAAGTATTGATAATATAAGAGGATAATGGAGTTTTTTTCATATATTTTTATAACTAACTATTGACAAAATTTAATAGAATGTGGTAAGATATACAAGTACTATGTGGAGAGGTGGTCGAGCTGGTTTAAGGCACCGGTCTTGAAAACCGGCGTAGGTGTGAGCTTACCGTGAGTTCGAATCTCACCCTCTCCGCCATTTTTTTTGGAGAAGTACCCAAGCAGGTTGAAGGGGACAGTTTGCTAAACTGTTAGTACCAGTAATGGTAGCGAGGGTTCGAATCCCTCCTTCTCCGCCACAGATTTATATAGTCTTATATAAATCTTTTTTTTATTGAAAAAAAAGAAAAAATAATGTATAATATATTTACGACCAAAAGAATTTGCAACTCATTAGTTTATATTGCTTCAATGAAAAAATTTAAGGCTTCTATTTATAAAGTAGAACAACAAGGGGAAAAGATAACTTTATATTTTAAAGGTAAAACTTTTTGTGCAAAATTACAACATGACTGCTCTGATCCGAAAGAAAAAGTCATAATACATAAGCTTTTAAGCTTATGTACCGTAAAAAAAGTACAAGACTTAATTGGAAAAGAAATATGTGTTTTTATAGATATACCTAAAAACAACAGATTTGTTGCTTATACAAAATGTAATGAGCCAAATGGTATTGATTTAATAACAGGTAAATCTTGTTCTATTAGTATCAAAAGAAAAGAAGAATCTGAAGGAATTATCAAACAATATGTAGTTTTTAATTAATTGCATATTTTTTATTTGAAAAAATATTATGAAAGTTATATAATAAGTAATGAGGTGAAATGTGTATGAAAAACTTTTTTCAAAATGAATATGAAATTAAATATTCTGACTGTGATAAAAATGGAAATATATTGCTAACAAGATTATTATCTTATGCGCAAGAAGCGTCAACATTGCATACCGATTTAGTTGGCTGTACTTTTAATTATATGATAGATAATAAAATAGGGTGGATATTATTAGAAAATTATAGTAAGGTTAATTCATACCCTAAATTAGGAGATAAAATTATTGTAAAAACATGGCTTAATCCTATAGAAAAATTATTTATTATTAGAAATTATGTTATTGAAGATATTAATGGAAATATTTTATTTGAAAGTTATACAAAGTGGATAATGTATTCTTTTGAGAAAATGAGACCTATACATATACCGATTGAAGTAGAAAATATGTATAGCTTTGATGAAAAAAAAGGAATAACTTTTGAAGATTTTGATTTTAGTAGGATAACAGATTATGATAATATCTTTTCTAACGTAGTGATATATGGAGATATAGATACTAATTGGCATATGAATAATATTGCATATGTTATAAAAGCTATAGATACTATGACAATAGATTTTTTAGAATCACATATAGTTAATGATATATTGGTGAGATATAATCATCAATTGGTATACAAAGATAAATATGCAGTGCAAGTTAAGAAGATTGACAATAATAAATATGCTTATATAATAAACGGAAATAATAATGATACTTCAAAAAATAATGCGGATATTATTATTAATTGGAGAAAAAAATAATTATAATATTTTTAATATTATAATTATTTTTATTAAATTTACAAAACTATAAATTATAATTTATAGTTTTGTATCTGTTCTTTAAATATATTTCTAGTAATTTAGATAAAATTCTAATACCAAATATTTTATATACTATATATGAGTAAAATACTTTTTTATTATTTTTATATTTAAGTAGCCATGACAAAGAATATAATTCATTTTTTAAATTTTTATCTTTAAGAACATAACTATTGGCTAATAAAATTATATATTCATAAGCTAATATTGAATTTATATTATCATTGAAATTTTGCCATTTTTTTATTATTTTAATTCCGTATTTAAAAGTGTTTTCGTTAATACTATTTGTAATAGAATTTTTCCTATTTTGTCTATAATAGTAATACTTCCCAGAATAATAATCCGAAGTATTTACTTTAGTTAATATTTTTAGATTCCAATCAATATCTTCCATAGTAATATTGCTTTCAAATGAAATATTATTATCCAATAAGAATTCTCTGCGTATTGCTTTTGAGCATGCACTACCTGTAAATTTATTCATATGGGATATATTATCTAATAATATATCTTTGTTATTTATTTTTAATTTTTCGGTACAAAAATCTGTATCAATTTTTTTGATTGATTTATTATTAAAATATTTGTATGCATCAAGAAAAATAATATCTACATTACTATCAGTATATTTAATAATATTTTTCAAGGATTCTGGTTCGATAAAGTCATCTGAATCAATGAATAATATGTATTTACCTTTTGCGATTTTAAATCCACTATTTCTAGCATCACTTAATCCACCATTACTATTATGTATAACTTTCATATTAGAATACTTATTAGTATATTCATCACATATTATGCCAGAGCTATCTGTTGAACCATCATCAACTAAAATTATTTCATAATCATTGCTATTTTGATTAAGAATGCTATCTAAACAATCTTTTAAATATAATTCTACATTATATACTGGTATTATTATACTTAAAATTGGTGTGTTGTTGACTTCCATATATATCACTCCTATTGCCGTAATTATATCATATGAAAGGAAACAAGTCTATAATAAATTTTTATAAAGTATAAAGATAACTTGGATTTTTTCAAGAATAATATTTTTTTATTTGTTAATGTACATTGCTTTCTTGTATATTTCTTTGTTTTATGTTAATATATTTTAGAGGTGTATTTATGTTAGAATTAGAGGAAATAAAAGAAAAGTTAATTGAAATAAAAGAGAAAATATTAAGTCTTGGAGGTTCTCTTTGACTTGGATAGTTTAAGTTCTAAGTTAAATGAACTAGAAAGAGAAACTGCAAAACCAGATTTTTGGAATGATAGCGATAATTCTAGTAAGATATTACAGGAGATTAAAGGCATTAAATATAGGATCGAAAAATATGCAGAATTAAAAAATATATATGATGATGTTGAAACTCTTGTACTAATGGGAATGGATGAGCAAGATGAAAGTGTAGTTATAGAAGCAAAACAGTTATTTAAAAAACTTATTAAAGATTTAGACAAATTTGAGATACAAACATTGCTAAATGGTAAGTATGATAAAAGCAATGCTATTATATCTTTTCACCCAGGAGCAGGTGGAACAGAATCTCAAGATTGGGCGGAAATGTTGTATAGAATGTATACAAGATGGGCAACTAAAAATGGATTTGATATTAAGGAAATAGATTATCAATCAGGTGATGAAGCTGGAATAAAAAGTGTAACAGCAATTGTTTCAGGTGTAAATGCATATGGATATTTAAAATGTGAAAAAGGTGTTCATAGATTGATAAGAATATCTCCATTTGATGCATCAGGTAGAAGACATACTTCTTTTGCATCATTAGATGTTATTCCTGAAATAACTGATGATATTAAAGTAGATATAAAAGATGATGATTTAAGAATAGATACATATAGAGCATCTGGTGCTGGAGGACAACATGTTAATAAAACTGATTCAGCAATTAGAATAACACATATACCAACAGGTATTGTTGTTACTTGTCAAAATGAAAGATCACAAATACAAAATAAAGAAAATGCAATGAAAATGTTGAAGTCCAAATTATATGAAATCAAAGAAAGAGAACAAAAAGAAAAAATTGATGATATAAAAGGAGATTATAAAGAAATAGGTTGGGGAAGTCAAATTAGGACTTATGTGTTCCATCCATATAATATGGTTAAAGATCATAGAACAGATTATGAAGAAGGTAATGTAAATGCAGTAATGGATGGCGAAATAGATAGTTTTATAGACGCATATTTGAAAAGTGAATTTAATAAATAGTAATTGAAAATATATGTTTAATATGGTATAATATTCATATGTGGAGGAAAGTTATGGAATATATGGTTAAAGAGTTAAGGCAAATGAATATAACATTTCAAAATAATTTAATAAAAGATAAGTTATTTTATAATAATGTTAGTCTGGTTTATCTATTTTGATAAACGTATTTGCTATACTTGAAATCAGTATATTAAATATATATTACTAACAGATGTATAACATCTGTTTTTTTATGCGTATAATAAGGGGAAAATAAAATGATAGATATAAAGGATTTAAAATTAGAATTTGGTGAACGAATTTTGTTCCAAAATGTAAATTTAAAATTTACAAAAGGTAATTGTTACGGAATAATAGGTGCTAATGGTTCTGGAAAGACAACGTTTTTAAAAATGCTGTATAAAGAAATATTACCAACAATTGGAGAAATATTAATAAATAAAAAAGCAAGAATTTCTGTTTTACAACAGAATCATTACATATATGACAATATTACTGTAATAGATACAGTAATATTGGGGAATAAAAAGCTTTATGATATTATGAAAGAAAAAGATAGTATATATGCTAAACCAGATTTTAATAATGAAGATGGGATAAAGGCTGCAATGCTTGAACAGAGGTTTAGTGAAATGAATGGATGGGAAGCTGAATCAGATGCTGCAACATTGTTAGATTCATTAGGAATTTATGCAGATAAGCATAATAAATTTATGAAGGATTTATTGGAAAGAGAAAAGGTTAAAGTTTTACTTGCACAATCATTATACCAAAATCCAGATATATTACTTTTAGATGAGCCTACAAATGGATTGAATATAAGTGATGTAAAATGGTTAGAAAAGTTTTTAAACAATTATGAAAATACAGTTTTAGTAATATCACATGATAAGCATTTTTTAAATAATGTTTGTACACATATGGTTAATATAGATTATGAGAAGATACAATTATATGTTGGCAATTTTGATGAGTGGGAGAAATTAAATGAATTAATGCTAACACAAATTGGAAATGAAAACAAAAAGAAAGAAGATAGAATTAAGGAATTACAAGGATTTATAGATAGGTTCGGAGCTAAAGCTACAAAAGCTAGTCAAGCAAATTCTCGCAAGAAAATGTTAGAGCATATAATATTAGAAGAAATAAAGCCATCGACAAGAAAATTTCCAAGCATAAGTTTTGAATGTAGTAATAATTTAAATACAGAAGTTTTAAATGTTAAAGGAATAACAAAAGAAATATGCGGACAAGTAGTGTTGAATAATGTTTCTTTTAAAGTTAATACTGGAGATAAGATAGCCATAATAGATAATAATGGAGTTGCTACAACAGAACTATATAATATTATTTCTAATAAAAATAAGGCAGATAGTGGTAGCTTTAAATGGGGAGATAAAATATCAGTATCATATTTTAAAAATAATTTTAAAGATGATTTTAATCAGGATATAAATATAGTGCAATGGCTAACTGCTAGAAAACCATTAAAAGAGCCAATGGTTCTAAGAAAGTATTTAGGTAGAATGTTATTTTCTGATGAAGAAGCCTTAAAAAATATTAAAGTACTCTCTGGTGGAGAAAAGGTAAGATGTATTTTAGCAGACATAATGTTGAATAATTGTAATTGTTTAATATTTGATGAGCCTACGAGTCATTTGGATTTAGAAAGTGTAGAAGCATTAACAAAAGCATTAAATAAATTTGAAGGTTGTGTTTTTATATCTTCATCAAATTATGATTTAATGGAATCAACAATAAATAGAATTATTGAAATACAAGATAATGGAATTTTAGATAAGAAAATGTCATATAGTGATTATCTTAAATGGAAAAACATATAAAGATCTACTATAACGAGATAAAAATAACAAGAATTAATTTTTTTGTTATTTTTTGTTTTTTTATGTTCAGCTTAAATAGTAAAAAAAATCTAAATAATCGAAAATACTTATGTAAACCACGTTTTTAATTGTAAAAAAATTAAATTATTACGAATACGAAAGCCTTTATATAAGTGAGTTACAGAAATGTGATTTGTAAAAAAATGAGAATATTACATTTGTGTTACAGAATTAATAAAAAAATATTTTATAAATATTTTTCATTGACTTTTTGAATACTGAATACTATAATTCAGTTAATAAAATTCTACAAGTATTGATAATTATTTTATATTTTTGATTCCAATAATTATCAATATTTATATCTCAAAGAAACAAAAAATTTATATTCTCTTGAGACAAAATTCCACTAAAGATAAAAATAAAATTAAATAACTAATGATGAAATAATTAATATGCGATTATGATTGGGGAGAATGTAATGAAAGTATTAAAAATTAGAAAACACAATAATGCTACTGATTTAGCATTAATGGTTGATTCAACAACAAAATTAGAAAGAACAGAGTATGATGAGAAATATATAAAGGAAGCATTGATTAAAGAAATTAATTCATCTGAAGAGGTTGCTACAGAAGTGGCATCATTAGTAACTGAAAAGTTAAATGATTCTAAGTTGCAAGTTATAACTACATCTTTTATTAGACAATTAGTTAATATGGTTTTGCTTGAAAAAGGTTATGATAAAGAATTAAAATCTAATGCAGAAGTAACAATACCTTTTTATGATATTACTGAATTAATTGAAAATACAAATAAAGAAAATGGTAATACAACTCACAACCCTGAAAGTATAAATATGTCAATAGCAGAAAAGGCATTAAAAGAATATGCTTTAAAAACTATTTTTGAAGAGGAAATATCAAAAGCTCATTTAATGGGAGAGATACATATTCATGATTTAGGAATGATAGATAGATATTATTGCTCAGGACATTCACCTGAATATGTAAAAAAATATGGTATAAAAGATATACCAAGTATTCCAACAAATTCAAAACCAGCAAATAGTGCAGGAGTATTAGCTAGACATATTTGTTCAATGACACAATTTTTATCTGGTCAATTTGCAGGAGCAATTGGTTGGGAAGCTGTAAATGTTTTCTTTGCACCATTATTGGAGAATAGTTCATATAAAGAGATTAAACAATTAGCACAAACATTAATCTTTGATTTGTCTCAATTAGCAGGAGCAAGAGGAGGCCAGGTTTCATTTACAGATTTTAATATTTATGCAAATATGCCAAATCATTATAAAGAAGTTTATGCAATGGGTGTTAAAGGTAAATTCATGGTTAAAGATTATCTTGAAAATGTATACTATTTTGATACAAGAGAAGAAACTAAAAAATTTGCTGAAGAAAATGGTTATAGAATTTTAAAATATAAGGATTTTGCTGTACAATCTAAATTGTTTGCAAGAGCTATGTTGGAAGTTGTAGAAGAAGGAGATGCCAATGGGATGCCATTTGCTTTCCCTAAAATAAATTTCCATATTAATGAAGAAAGCTTCCATGATGAAGATACAAAGGCTTTATTAGTAAGAGCTTGTATTTCTGCAAGCAAAAATGGATGTCCATATTTCATTTTTGATAGAAATGCTTGTTCAGTATCACAATGTTGTAGATTAAAAATAGATTTTACAGAAAAAGATATGCAATTAATAAATACACCAGAAGAATTAAGATTTGTTGGTGGTCAAAATGTGTCAATTAATTTACCAAATGTCGTATTAAAAGTTGGTAATAATTACGATGATGTATTAAAAGAAATTGATCATAGAATGGATTTAGCTTGTAGAGCACATATAGTAAGAAGAGATTATTTAACAAAAATTTCTCATACAGAAAATTCACCATTATCTTTCTATGTAAATGGTATGGATGAAAAGCCATATGTAAGAACAGAACAAATATCTTGGTTAATAGGTATTGTTGGATTAAATGAATGTATATATAATTTGATGGGAAAACAATTACATGAAAGTGATGAAGCATATTTAAAAGGATTAGAAATAATTTCTTATATGAATGATAGATTAAAATTTTATCAAAAGCAATATGGGATAACAATAAAATTAGAAGAAACACCAGCTGAAAGTACAGCAGGAAGATTTGCCAAATTAGATATTAAACATTATGGAGAAAAAGCATATCATAAAGAAAATGAATTTGGAGTATATTATACAAATTCAGTGCATTTTGCTACAGATAGTGATGTGGATTATATTACAAGATTGATGAAACAATCTAAATTCCATACTTTAGTTGATGCAGGTAGTATGATACATATTTGGGGCGGAGAATTTATGCCAGATCCAATGGCAATATATGATTTATTGGAAAAGACATGGTACAAAACAAAATGTGTTCAATGGGTATTATCTCCAGAATATACATTGTGTAGAGATTGTTTAGTTAAACATAATGGTTTACATGATAAATGTCCAAGTTGTGGAAGCGAAAATACACGTGGTGTAACAAGAATAACAGGATATTATGTATTTGTCGATAAATTTAATTCTTCAAAGAGAGCTGAATTAGCAGATAGAAAAAGAGAAAGAATAGTATAAGGAGTGAATAATATGTTTAAAGTATATACACAACAAAATTGTCCAAATTGTTTAGAGTTGAAAAATTTATTAAAAGCAAATAATATAGAATATACTGAATTAGATGTTAATGCAGGAACGACTGAAGCATCTGCAGCAAAAGCTAAAATGATATTTAATGATATAGAAGCTACTCCGGCAGTAGAATTTGATAACCAAGTAATTGGTGGAAATGTTCAAGAATTAGCTATGAACATTTTAGGTAAAGTATTATGATTACGCAAGTAATTTGGACTAGTATGGTAGATTGCCCTAATCATGTGTGTTCTGTATTGTTTTTTGGAACATGTAATTTTGAATGTAAATTTTGCTATAATAGAGAATTAGTTAAAATGCAACCAATAGATTTTGATAAAGAGATATTACCAAAACTAATTGAAAGAAAAGATTTTATACAGCATATTATTTTAAGTGGTGGAGAATGTACTTGTAGTCCTGAGTTTACAGATATAGTTCAAAAGTTATATATGGAAGGATTTAAAGTTGGAATACATACTAACGGAAGTAATCCTGATGTAGTAGAAAAAAATATTGAAGAGATATCTTTTTTAGGAATAGATTTTAAAACGAGCAAAGAAAAATATAGTAGTATATGCAATGTAGAAGTAAATGTAGATGATATAATTAAAACAATTAAATTAGCTGTGGATAATAATAAAGAATTTCAAGTAAGAACAACAATGTTTCCACCTGAAGTAAAGAAAGAAGATTGTATTAAAATAGCTAAACTTTTAAAAGGAATAGGTGTTCAAGATTATACTATACAACAATATCAATATGTTGGTTCAGCTACGGTTAAAGAACAATATACACAAGAAGAGCTAGTAGAAATAAAAGAAGAATGTGGGAAAATTATTTATACAAATTTAAAAGTAAAGTAGGTGAGTGTATGCAAGGTTTTAGATTAAATCCAGATAAGGAACATGTTGCAAAAATAATTGAAGGTATATTTAGAAAAGAAGGACATTGTCCATGTCAAATAAAAGAAGACGATACAACATTATGTCCATGTACAAAATTTTTAGATGATAAAAATTGTTGTTGTAAACTATACATACCAAAAGAATAAAAGGTTAAAACCTTTTATTTTTTATTTTTTTAAAATAGTTATATTTGTTTTTAAATAATAATGTGACAAATTCTTGTAATTTGCACATAATAATTGTATAATATATATATACGGGGATGTAAAGGTTTCGACAGTGATTCAGAAATATGAATAGCGAGTAGTGGTGATCGTAGTCCACTTTAAACAACGATAAATAAATATAAACGCAAATAATAATAAAAGTTTTGCACTTGCTGCCTAATAGCGTAGCACATCTGTTATTGTAAGTCACGGACTTTAATAGGTGTCAACTTAGTGACAAGGAATCTATTAGATGTTTCTATAATAGAGGGTAAACCAGAAACTAGTATAATACATTTTTGTTTATTTAACTGTAATATATGAAATAAAAAAATAAACTGCACTCGGAGAATTTTGTATGGAAGGGTTATTGGACAGGAGTTCGATTCTCCTCATCTCCACCAAAAATAATTTTATTAGAATTATATAGTCGGATAGAAATTATATAAATCTTTACAAATTAATAGAATTATTATATAATAAATTAGTAAAGAGGTTAATTATGAGTAAGTACGAAATGATTTTATTTGATTTAGATGATACATTGATAGATAATTTAGAAAATGTTCGCCATGCATATACTAAAATGGTTGAATTAGTTGGCGAAAAATATTCTGAAGAAGGCTTTAAAAAGTGGTGTGATTTGGATGATAAATTTTGGATAGATTTTTATGAAAAAAGAATAATTGTTCCAAAAGAATATCAAAGTCCACAAGAACTTTTTATTAATTATGTTGTGAGCTTAAGATATAAAATGTATTTTAATGATAAAATAACATTAGAAAAAGCTTTTGAAATAAATGACCTGTTTTTAGCAAGTTTAAAGGAAATTGTTGTTCCAATAGATGGTGCTTATGAAGTATTAAATTATTTGCATGATAAATACAAATTAGTAATAGCAACAAATGGAGCAAATTCAGCTGTAAAATCAAAATTAAAAAAGATAGATTGTTTAGATTTTGTAGATAATATTTTTTCTGCAGATATGACAAGACAAACAGTAACAAAACCTAGTAAAGAGTATTTTGAAGAGTTAAAAGAATATTTGAATTTTCATAATAATGAAAAATTGCTAATAATAGGAGATTCTTTGAAGTCAGACGTCCAAGGAGGAATGAATGCTCGTATAGATTCTTGTTGGTTTAATCGTAATGATGAAGCATTACCTAAACAATATGAGCCGATTATGGTTGTTAATAGTTTGAAAGAATTGATAAACAAATTGTGATTACTAAACAGAACAATAAGCTTGTTCTGTTTTTATTTATATGCTATACTTATATATATTGAGGAGGATATTATGATTATATCTAGTAGCAGTAATGATAAAATAAAAGAAATAAAAAAATTAAATGATAAAAAGTATAGAATAGAATTAAAACAATATATTATTGAAGGTGTAAAAATATTAGAAGAAGCTATATTATCTAATCAAAAAATTGTATCAATAGTTATTTGTGATGATATGTTAAAAAGTATTTCGATTGATACAGGTGTAATTGATTCATATATATCTAAAAATGAAGATATAGTTATATATGTAACAGATAATGTATTTGAAAGCATTTCAGATACGAAAAATCCACAAGGTATCTTATCCATATTAGAAATTAATAAAGAAGAAAAACAATTAACAGATAGTATTATTTTTTTGGATAATATTCAAGATCCGGGAAATGTTGGAACAATAATTAGAAGTGCATTAGCATTTAATTTTAAAACAGTAGTACTAAATAAAGGTTGTGCAGATATATATAATTCAAAAGTATTAAGAGCAACGATGGGTAATATTTTTAGTATTAATATAATATTATTAGAAGATAATGGATATGATTGGTTAATGGACAAGAAAAAAGATTATACAATATATGCATCTACGTTAATAAATGCAAAAAGTATTTATGATACTAAATATGCAATAAAGAGGATATTGATTATTGGTAATGAAGCTAACGGTATATCTGATGAAGTTTTAGCTTGTTCTAATGAAAGTATAGTAATTCCAATGAATGAATCTGTTGAATCTTTAAATGTAAGTAATGCGGCAAGTATCATTATGGCAGAAATGTCAAAATAAGGTTTTTAAAGGTATAACATTTTAATATTATTTTCATTTAATTTTGAGACAATTATATAATTATTATATTGTATTTTTGTTTTAAAAATGGTATAATATATATATCATGATTGCATATTGTGGTAATGAATGTCAAACTAATCATTCACGTATTGTTAATGACTTTAAATTAGAAGTTATCAAACCCAAAATCGAATACATAAGTGTTTTCGAAAAGCAAGTTTGCATTATGTTTAAAAACAAGTTAATGGCATCTGTAGGTTTTACTGCTGATCCTAACAAGTTCGATTTACATTTTGCAAACTGGGTAAATGATGAATATAATTTTACTTATGGGAATATAAGTAATATTAGTTCTGAGACATGTGCAGAGGCATTACAAGTTATTGCAAAACTAGTGCATAATGAATAATTATGTACTTTTTAAATCCTATTTAATATTATGTAAAGTATTTATTGAAAAAAATATATAAATGAATCATAAAAGCTTTAGTTATTAAATGGCTAAAGCTATATACTGTAATACTTTTACATGCTTTTAATGTTATTTTAAGATCTGATTAATCCTATTAAATTGCATTAAATGATATATAAAAGAAAAATTAAGAAATTAGTTTTTTTTCTTTTTTTTTTGCTTAATATACAGTATAATATATGCGAGGTGAAAGACATGAATTTTGTTCACTTACATGTTCATACAGAGTATAGTCTTTTGGATGGAGCTAATAGAATAAAAGATTTAGTAAAAAAGGTAAAGGATTTAGGAATGCCTGCAGTAGCAATTACTGATCATGGTGTTATGTATGGAGCTGTAGAATTTTATAAAGAATGTAAAGCAAATAATATAAAACCTATTATTGGTTGTGAGGTATATGTAGCACCAAGAAGTAGATTAGATAAAGAAGCAAATGTGGATAATACTTATTCTCATTTAATTCTGCTTGCTAAAAATAATGAAGGATATCAAAATTTAATAAAGTTAGTATCTTTATCTTTTACAGAAGGTTATTATTATAAACCAAGAATAGATAAAGAAATATTAAAAAAATATTCAAAAGGATTAATATGTACAAGTGCTTGTTTAGCAGGTGAAGTTAGTACCGCTATATTAAATAATAATATGAATAAAGCAAGAAGTGCTGTACAAGAGTATATAGATATATTTGGTAAAGATGATTACTATATAGAGCTTCAACATAATGGATTATCTGAACAAGTAAAAGCAAATCAAGGGTTATTAAAATTAGCTAATGAGTTTGGTGTGAAAGTTATTGCAACAAATGATGCACATTATTTAAATCGTGAAGATGCATATTCTCATGAAGTTTTGCTATGTATTCAAACTGGTAAAAAGATGATTGACGAAGATAGAATGAAATTTGGTACAGATGAGTTTTTTGTTAAATCACAAGATGAGATGTTTGAAAATTTCTCTAATATACCAGAAGCATTAGAAAATACATTAGAAATTGCAGATAAATGTAATGTGGAATTTGATTTTGGTCATACAATATTGCCAGATTATAAAGTGCCTGATGGATTTACACATGAAGAATATTTAATAAAATTGTGTCAAGATGGACTAAATAAAAGATATGAAAATATTTCTAAAGAGATACAAGAAAGATTAGATTATGAATTAAGTATAATACAAAAAATGGGGTATACAGATTATTTTTTAATCGTTTGGGATTTTATTCGTTATGCTAAAGATAATAATATTATTGTAGGTCCTGGTAGAGGATCCGGAGCAGGAAGTTTAGCTGCATATTGTATGGAGATTACTAATATAGATCCATTAAAATATAAATTATTGTTCGAAAGATTTTTAAATCCAGAAAGAATAAGTATGCCAGATTTTGATATAGATTTTTGTTATGAAAGAAGGCAAGAGGTTATTGATTATGTTGGAAGAAAATATGGACAAGATAGAGTTGCTCAGATTATAACATTTGGAACATTAGCTTCAAGAGCTGTTGTAAAGGATGTGGCAAGAGTATTAAATGTAGATTATGCCAAAACAGATAGTTTATCAAAGATGATACCAATGAATACATCATTAAATGAAGCATTAGAAATGAATCCAGAAATAAAAGCTTTATATGAGAATGATGCAGAAATTAAGAAAGTAATAGATATTTCAAAAGTATTAGAAGGATTACCAAGACATGCTTCAACACATGCAGCTGGTGTAGTAATTACAAAGAATCCAGTAGATTCATATGTACCATTATATAAATCTGATTCAGGTGTTGTTACACAGTATACAATGACAATACTTGAAGAATTAGGATTGTTAAAAATGGACTTTTTAGGATTAAGAACATTAACAGTAATTCAAGATGCAATAGATAATGCTAAACATAATAGAAATATTGATGTGGTTTTTGATAAGAATATGAACGATCCAGAAGTATTAAAACTTTGGGCAGAGGGAAAAACAGAAGGTGTGTTTCAATTTGAAAGTGATGGCATGAAACAGTTTATGAAAGAATTGAGACCAGATAGTTTAGAAGATTTAATAGCTGGTGTTGCGTTATATAGACCAGGTCCAATGGATCAAATACCAAGATATATAAAAAATAAATTGCATCCCAATAATATTGAATATACACATCCAAGTTTAGCACCAATTTTGAAAGTAACATATGGGTGTATGGTTTATCAAGAACAGGTTATGCAAATATTTAGAGAATTAGCTAATTATTCTTTAGGTGAAGCAGATTTAGTTCGTAGAGCAATGGGAAAAAAGAAAATTGATGTAATGGTAAAAAAAAGAGAAAAATTTGTTGCGGGGGCAATGAAGAATAATGTTGATGAAAAATCTGCAAATAAGATATTTGATGAAATGGCTGAATTTGCAAATTATGCCTTTAATAAATCTCATGCAGCATGTTATGCAGTTGTTGCTTATCAAACAGCATATCTAAAAAGATATTATTATGTTGAATATATGGCTGCATTATTAAATAGCTTTTTAGGTAATCAAGTTAAAATATCTACATATATTAATGACTGTAAAAAAAATAATATCGAAGTATTAAAACCAAGTATAAATTTGAGTATGGGAAAATTCATTGCTAATGATAATGATATTATGTTTGGAATGTATTCAATAAAAAATGTAGGCGAAAGTGCTGTAGATGCTATTGTTGCAGAAAGAGAAAAAAATGGCAAATATTTAGATTTTATTGATTTTTGCAAGAGAACTTCTTCAGAAAATGTTAATAAGAAATGTGTAGAAAGTTTAATAAAAGCAGGTGTGTTTAATGAGCTTGGCAAAAACAGAGCAACATTACTTGCATCATTTGAAAATATATTAGATGGTATTGCAAATGATGAAAAGAAAAATATTGAAGGTCAAGTTTCAATGTTTTCAATGCTGAATGTAGAAGATAAAAAAGAAGAATATTCATATAATGAAATTGCGAATGAGAATAAAAAAGAAATGTTAGCTAATGAAAAAGAAATGTTAGGTATATACGTATCTGGACATCCTTTGGACGATTATAGAGCTGAAATAGAAAAGCAAACCAATATTACTAGTTTAGATATATTAGAATATGAAGAATCAGAAGAGAAGGAAAAGAATACAAAAGTTGTTGATGGAAAAGAAGTAGATTATGCAGGTATAATTGTTGGTAAAAAAATGTTAAATACAAAAAATAATCAGTTAATGGCTTTTATATCTATAGAAGATTTATATGGTATTGTTGAATTAGTTGTTTTTCCACTTGTATATATGAATTACAGTAATATTCTTCAAATAGATAATATTGTTAAAATTAAAGGTAAATTATCTGTTAGAATAGATGAAGTGCCTAAAATCATTGTAAATACAATGACTATACTAGATTTGAATAAAAAAGGTTATATTGTAGAAATGAAGCTTTCACATTTAAATAATGATCAGCTTGACAAAGTAAATAATATATTGAATAATAATAGTGTAGAAGAGGGTAATTGTAATGTCTTATTACGAAGTAAAGAAGAAAAGATGTTAAATAATATTAATATTACTAAAGAAAATTTACGTGAAATTAAAAATATTATTGGCGATTCTAATGTTATCATATATGAAAAATAGGAGGAGAATATGCAGGAGAATATTAAAAAAGATGATGTTCTTAAAGAATCAAAAAGATGTTTAAATTGCGCTAATCCTATGTGTTCAGTTGGTTGCCCATTTTCAAATAAAATATCTAATTTTATTAAACTTGTAAAAGAGGATAATATAACTGAAGCATATGATGAATTATTAAAAACAAGTTTTTTATCAACGATTTGTGGTTATGTATGTCCATCGTATAAATATTGTATGAAAACATGTGTTATGAATGCTAAAGATAATCCAATAAATATTAAACAGTTAGAAAGATATGTAGCTGAAAATAATGAAAAGGTATTAGAAAAAGTTGAAATAACTCATGAAGAAAAAGTAGCACTAATAGGTACAGGTCCATCAAGTATTATGTGTGCATATACATTAATCAATAATGGATATTATGTTACAATGTTTGAAAAAGAATCATTTTTGGGAGGATTACTAAGTTATGGGATACCATATTATAGGTTACCAAAAAAAAATATTCAATCTATAGAAAAAGATTTATTAAAATTGGGTGTAGATATTAAATATAATGCAGAATATGGAAAAGATGTTACTGAAGAAGATTTGTTAGATCAAGGGTATAAAGCTATATATTTTGGTATAGGATTATCGATACCATCAAAGTTAGGTGCTGAAGGTGAAGATTTAAAAAATATATATACAGTTTCGAAATTTTTATATCATTTTAATCTTAATGATGGTGTATTGCAATCAAAAGATTTTAAAGATAAGAAAGTTATTGTTGTTGGAGCTGGAGAAGCTGCTTTTGATGCTGCTATAACTGCAAAAAAATTAACTGCAAAAGAAGTTACTATTATATATAGAAGAAGTAAATTAGAAATGTCAATGAATAAAGAAGCAGCAGAAGAATTGGAGTATTATGGAATTACTTTTGAATATCAATCCTTGCCAATTAGATTTATTGGCGATGAAAATGGTATAGTTAAAAAAGTTGAATGTATTAAAATGGATTTAGGAGATATTGATTCAACTGGTAGAAGAATTGCTTTTCCTGTAGTAGGTAGTAATTATACAGTTAATGCAGATGTGGTAATTGAATGTATAGGAAACAATGCAAATATAGAGCTATTTAAGGCATTAGGAGTAGATATTGAAGGGAAAAATGTTAAAGTAGATAGAAAATATAGAACTAATAAACCGCATATTTTCATTGGAGGAGATTTAGCTACTTGTTCAGGTTCTACAGTTTCTTTTGCTGGTAGAAGTGGAATTGAAGCAGCAAAGAGCATAATGGAGTATCTTGAAAATGCATAAAATATTTGGATTTTAAATAAGTTAATTTCAATAACTTATTTTTATATATATAAGAATACTTGTTAGTGTAAAATATTAGTAGGCAAATCATAAAAGATTTACCTACTAGTTTTTTATCTTTTTTTAAAAAAACTATATAAAAAACATAGACAATCCAGTATAATGTAAGTGTCAAACCAACACGA
>JAQVRJ010000032.1 GCA_028701115.1 Clostridia bacterium | reverse complement strand
TAAAAGAGAAAAGTTTTATTGACATGAAATGTAGCTATTAAGCTACGTTTGCGAAGCATGCTTAAAAATAAATATTGGATTGTAAAAAAATCAAAAAAAAAATTGCCTACATTTACTTGACACATACTTCACGGAATTTTGTTCTGCTTAAACAAGCAAACGGATTACCATTATTGTATAACAATAATGTAAAAGGTGAAATCAACATTATTGCTGATGGAAATAAACCTAATGTTTTTTGTCGTTACAGTTTATTTTATGATGAAGATACATCAGTTGTATATATAAAATTAGTAATGCCATATGGATTTGCAGGTAAATGGGTAATAGTATCACCTATGTATGAACCAGATGGAACAATGAAATCTATAAATAATGCATCATTGCTTAATACATACACTAAATTGCAAGATGATGATCATGCAGAATTTATAGTAGATTCATTAACTGGTCTTGAGTATTTGAAGCTTGAAGGGTATGTATTAAACAGATATAACCTTGATGGCTCATTGAAAGTAAGAAGTTGAAAAACATTAGATATTTCTAATGTTTTTCATTTAATATATTGAAATTTTGTATTAAATAATATATAATTCAATTGTTTGGAGGAAGAAAATGAAAGCAATAGAATTAAGAAGAAAATATATAGAATTTTTTAAGAAATATAATCATAAGGAGATACCATCAGCATCATTAATACCTGAAAATGATCCAACAGTATTATTTACAACAGCTGGTATGCATCCTTTAGTTCCTTTTTTGTTAGGAACATCCCATCCTTTAGGAAAGAGATTAACTAATTACCAAAAATGTTTAAGGACAGATGATATTGATGAAGTTGGAGATGCTGGTCATTTAACATTTTTTGAAATGATGGGTAATTGGTCTTTAGGAGATTATTTTAAAGATGAATCAATAAAAATGAGTTATGAGTTTTTAACAAAAGAATTAGGAATTGATATTAGAAAAATTTCTGTCACAGTTTTTGAAGGAGATAATGATGCTCCTAGAGATGAAACATCTGCAAAAATTTGGGAAAGTTTGGGAATTCCTAAAGAAAGAATATACTATTTTAATAAAAAAGCAAATTGGTGGGGACCAGCAGGTCAAACAGGCCCATGTGGACCAGATACAGAAATATTCTTTGATACAGGTAAACCAAAGTGTTCTGAAAATTGTGATCCATCATGTGATTGCGGAAAATATTTAGAAATTTGGAATAATGTATTTATGGAGTATAATAAAACTGAAGATGGAAATTATGAGCCATTGAAACAGAAAAATGTAGATACAGGATTAGGATTAGAAAGAGCTACAATGGTATTACAAGGTAAAGAAACTGTTTTTGATACAGAATTATTTGCACCAATTATACAAAAATGCAAAGACCTTGCTAGAGAAAATTATAATATACAAAGTGGAAGAATTATTGCAGACCATACAAGAGCAAGTTTAATGTTGTTATTAGATGGAGTAAGACCAAGCAATGTTGAGCAAGGATATATTTTAAGAAGATTAATTAGAAGAGTAACAAGACATTTAAGAAAGATGAATATAAATCTTGAAGATATTGGAATAATTGCTAATACAACAATTGACTGTTCAAAAGAAATGTATCCAGATTTAGAAAAAAATAGAGATGAATTAATTAAATTATTAATTCAAGAAAAAGATAAATTTATAATAACACTTGAAAATGGAGAAAAAGAATTTAATAAATATTTAAAACATGCTGATAGTGAAAATACAAAAGTTATTTCTGGAGATAAAGTATTTAAGTTATATGATACATTTGGTTTTCCACCAGAAATGACAGAAGAACTTGCACAAGAACAAGGTTATACAATAGATATGGATACATTCAATAAGTTATATAAGGAACATCAAGAAAAATCACGTGAAGGAGCAACACAAAAGTTTAAAGGTGGCATTGCTGATCATAGTGAAAAAACAACTGCTTATCATACAGCAACACATTTATTACATAAAGCATTACAAATTGTATTAGGTGAACATGCAACACAATGTGGCTCAAACATTACTGAAGAAAGATTACGTTTTGATTTTAAGCATCCACAAAAAGTAACACCTGAAGAATTACAAAGAGTAGAAGATATAGTTAATGAACAAATAAAAAGAGATTTAGTTGTAACATGTGAAGAAATGTCTTTAGCTGAAGCAAAAGCAAATGGAGCAACTGGATTATTTGAAAATAAATATGGTGATTTTGTAAAAGTATATACTATAGGAGATTTTTCAAAAGAAATTTGTGGAGGCCCTCATTTGGATAGAACTGGGGATATGGGTACATTTAAAATCAAGAAGGAAGAAGCAAGTTCTGCAGGGGTAAGAAGAATAAAAGCTTTACTAGTTAAGGAGGAATAATATGGCTGATTGCATATTTTGTAAAATAATTAATAGAGAGATACCTGGAAATATTGTTTTTGAAACTGATGATGTAATTGCTTTTGAAGATGCACATCCAAATGCACCAGTACATTATTTAGTAGTACCAAAAAAACATATTACTTGCATGAATGATATTAATGAAGAAGATATAGAATTAATGGGTAAAATACAATTAGCAATAAAAGAAGTAGCTAAAATTACAGGAATATCTGAAAGTGGCTATAGAGTTATAACAAATTGTGGCGATGATGGTGGTCAAATGGTAAAACATATTCATTACCATGTATTAGGTGGCAAACATTTGGGATGTAAAATTGTCCATGAATAACATATTTTAAAATGATTATATACATATATATAATCATTTTTATTTGAACTTATTTTGTTTGACATTATACAAAGAATGATATAATATATTTATGGAGTATTATAGTTTAATAGTAAATTAATATTTTAATATTTATTTATTTAATAAGGAGAATTATGGAAAAATATGATGTAATAATTATAGGAGCAGGACCTGCAGGACTATTTTCAGCATATGAATTAATAACTAATAAGCCTAATTTGAAAATTGTAATAATGGAAAAAGGAAAATTAGCAAAAGAGCGTAATTGTCCTATGCAAGAAAAAGGTGGAAACTGTAAAAATTGTCAACCATGCTCAATATTATCTGGTTATGGTGGGGCAGGAACATTTTCAGATGGTAAGTTAAATTTTATACCTAAGCTAGGAAAAACAAATTTATATAAATATATGGATGAACAAGATGCAAAAGATATAATTGATGATACAGAAAAAATATTCAATAAGTTTAATATGGATGGTGAAGTTTTTCCAAGTAATATGGATGAAGCAAAAAAAATTGAAAAACAAATAGATAAAAAAAATGCAGATTTATTAATTATAAAACAAAAACATTTAGGTTCAGATAAATTACCTAAGCATATTCAAAACTTTACAGATTATTTATTATCTTGTGGAGTTGAAATTTTTCATAGCTCAGAAGTAATTGATGTACATTCAAATGCAGAAGATGATTTTACAATAACATATATTAAAAATAATGATACACATGATATAAATTGTTCAAATGTAATTATAGCACCTGGAAGATCTGGTGCTAAATGGGTTGAAGGGTTAGTAGAAAAATATGATATACCATATTTCTCAGATAGTATAGAAGTTGGAGTAAGAGTTGAAACTAAAAGTAATGTATTAGAAAAAATAACATCTGTTATTTATGATCCAACAATTTTTATAAAAACAAAAACATATAATGATGAAATTCGTACTTTTTGTACAAACCCAAAAGGATTTGTAGCAAAAGAAAATTATAATGGTTATGTATGTGTTAATGGACACGCATTAAAAGATATAAAATCTAATAATTCAAATTTTGCTTTTATATCTAAAGTTAAATTAGAAAATAATAATTCTAATACAAGAATATATGGTGAAAATATTGCTAAAGTTGCTAATGCATTAGGTGGTGGAAAACCAATACTTCAAAGATTAGGTAGTTTAAAAAACAATAAAGTTGTAATAGTATCAAAAGATTCTGTACAACCAACATTAAGTGAATATATTGAATCAGATTTAGGATTAATATTACCACATAGAATCGTTGTTAATATTTTAGAAGGATTGGAAATATTAGAAAAAATTATTCCTGGGGTAAATGCTGATGATACAATACTTTATGGACCAGAAATCAAATTTTTTAGCAATGAAATTATTACAGATAATAATATGAAAATTAAAGAATGCAATATGTATTTTATTGGAGATGGTTCTGGTAAAACAGGTAATATTGTTAGTGCAGCAGCAACTGGTTTAATTGCAGCAAGAAATATATTGAAAGAGTGAAATATAATGGAAATTACATGTAATATATGTCCAAGAAAATGTAATAAAATACGAAATGAAGAAAATGGTAAAGGATTGTGTCAAATGCCATATTATGCAAAAATTTCTAGATATAGTTTGCATAAATGGGAAGAACCTTGTATTAGTGGTACAAATGGTTCTGGAACAATATTTTTTACTGGGTGTAATCTTAAATGTGTATATTGCCAAAATGATAAAATAACACAAGGCGATTTAAAAAATATTGGTAAAATTGTATCAATAGATGAGTTAAAAGATATATGTAATGATTTAATAAATCAAGGTGCTCATAATTTAAATTTTGTAACACCTTCACATTATATTTATATTTTAGAAAAATTATTTACTAAAAATAAATTTAAAGTTCCGATTATATATAATAGTAGTGGTTATGATGATATAGATAATTTAAAAAAATTGAATGGTTTAGTAGATGTATATTTACCGGATTTAAAATACTTTAGTAGTGATGTTTCAACAAAATATTCACATGCACCTAATTATTTTAATGTTGCTAAAGATGCAATTTTAGAAATGTATAACCAAGTTGGAGATTGTGTTTTTGATGATAATAAAATGATAAAAAAAGGAGTAATTGTTAGACATTTAATATTACCCAATAATGTTAATAATACAATTAATGTTTTAAAATGGTGTAAAGATAATTTACCTCAAGGAATAATGATAAGTATTATGGCACAATACATTCCAAATGGTAATCTAAAAGATTTTCCAGAATTACAAAGAAAAATAAATAAGATTGAATATAATAAGGTTTTAAAATATATGTTGGATAATAATATGGACAATGGGTATATACAAGATATGAGTTCTGCAAGTTGTAAATACATACCAGATTTTTATTGATTTTAAATACATTATATTTTTTCAAACTTTAGGATGGCAATGAAAATTTTTTAAGGTCCATCTGATACAGATACATCAATATGAAATATTGTTATAGTAATAAGGTTTACATAAGTCGATTGCTTATATATAATAAATATTTAAATTCAAATAAAATACTTTACTTTATAGATTAAAAATGATATATTATTTTAGACATAATATATTATTTTTTTATATAAAGGAGAGATTATGATGATTAATTATAAAGAGTTTGAAGAAAAAATGAAAAAAAGTGTGAGTGTATTTGTAGAAAATTTGGGAAGTATAAGAGCTGGGAGAGCTAATCCTAAAATATTAAATAATATTCAAGTAGAATACTATGGAACATCAACACCTATTACTCAAGTTGCGAGTGTATCTGTTCCTGAAGCAAGATTGATAGTAGTTCAACCTTGGGATAAAAGTGTTTTAGGTGAAATTGAAAAAGCTATTCAAAAAGCAGATCTAGGAATTAATCCAATTAATGATGGCAATGTTATAAGATTAAATTTCCCAGAATTAAATGAGGAAAGAAGAAAAGAAATAGTTAAAGAAATTAAGACTTTGACTGAAGAGGCAAAAGTTTCTATTAGGAATATTAGAAGAGATTCTATGGAATTAGTTAAAGATTTAGAAAAGAAATCTGAAATATCCGAGGATGAATTAAAAGTTGCTGAAAATGAAGTACAAAAATTAACAGATAAATACAATAAAGAAATTGATAATGAATTTGATAAAAAACAAAAAGAAATATTATCAATATAAAATACCAGGGAGGATATATGGAGAAGTCAGATAATTCTAATTTACCTAATCATATAGCAATAATAATGGATGGCAATAGGCGTTGGGCAAAAGAAAGAAATCTTCCAACAAAAGTCGGTCATAATGAAGGCGGAAATGCTATAGAAAAAGTTGCAAAATATTGTTCTAAAATAGGTATTAAGAACTTAACTGTATTTGCTTTTTCAACAGAAAATTGGAAAAGAAGCAAAGAAGAAGTTGATACATTAATGGGCATATTTGAGAGATATATTAATGATTTTGATAAAAAATATAATAATGAGAATATCGCTATAAGATTTATAGGCGATTTATCTGTGCTTTCAGAAAAAATTCAAGAAGGTGCAAAAAAAGTTACAAAGAATACTGAAAAAAATAATGGTATGGTTTTTAATGTTGCTTTAAATTATGGAGGAAAAGAAGAAATATTAAGAGCAATAAAAAATATAGTTAATGATAAAATTGAAGCAGATAAAATTAATGAAGAAGTGTTTGAAAAATATTTGGATACAAGTGTACCAGTAGATTTATTAATTCGTACAAGTGGTGAAATGAGAATTAGTAATTTCTTACCATGGCAATTATCATATGCTGAAATGTATTTTACAAAACAATATTGGCCAGATTTTAATGAAAAGTCAATTGATTTAGCAATTGAAGAATTTTCTAAAAGGAAAAGAAATTTTGGTGGTAATAGAGAATAGGGGGGAAGACCTAAATGTTAGCAAAAAGAATATTATCTTTAGTAATTGGATTTGCTTTTACAATATTTGTAATACTATATACTAATATTGTTGTAATTAATATTGTTGTTTGTGCTTTTATGGCTATTGCTGTTTATGAGTTTGGTAAAGCTATGAAAGAAAAAGGAATAAATACATTATCTGATGTTTTATATTTAGTTATTTTAGCATTATTTGCTGTGAATGTAATAGATTATTTAGGTATGATTCGTATACCTATATCTGATGTATATATATATGTTTTTTATCCTTTATCAATTCTTGCTATTTTAATGGTAGGTGTTGTTATGCATAACAAGTATAACGTTATTGATGTAGCAGCAACTTTAATGCAATTATTATATTGTGTATTTATATTTAGTTTTTTAATAAATATTTGTGGATTAGATACAGGTAAAGTTGTAGTATGGTATGTATTTTTAGGTTCATGGTTTTGCGATATATTTGCTTTTTGTTTTGGTAAAGCTTTTGGAAAACATAAGCTTACTAAACTTAGTCCTAATAAGACAATTGAAGGTTCTATAGCTGGAGTTTTTGGCTCAGTTCTTGCATGTTTAGCATATACATATATAATAAATACATATTTACAAATGGATATTAGTTATTTAGCTATATTAGTATTTGGTCTTATAGCTTCAATATTTTCTCAATTTGGAGATTTATTTGCATCAAGTATTAAAAGATATACAGGTATTAAAGATTTCGGAAATATATTTCCAGGACATGGTGGTATAATGGATAGATTTGATAGTACAATTTTTGTTATACCTTTAGTATATTTCTTTGCTTTATTTATATTTTAATTTTGAAGGGATGATTATTTGATTATATTAAATATATTATTGCAAGCTATTAAAATAATATTATTGTTAAGTTTATTAGTAATAATGCATGAAGGTGCACACTTTTTTGTAGCTAAGTGTTTTAAAATGCGAGTTAGAGAATTTGGAATAGGTTTTGGTAAAAAACTTTGGTCTAAAATGCATAAAGGTACTCTTTACACAATTAGAATATTGCCACTTGGTGGCTTTGTTGATTTAGATGATGATAATAGGGATGGTGCATTTTCCAAATCGCCATTGTATCAAAAAAATTTAGTATTGTGTGCAGGTGTATTTGTAAATTTAGTTTTTGCTTTAATAGTTGCGTTTTTTGTATTAGTTGCACAAGGAAATTTTGTATCAAATAATGTTATTAGTTTTTCTGATGTAAGTAATGCTGATGAAGCCGGTATAAGAGTTGGAGATAAAGTTATACAAGTTGAAGGTAAAAATATTAATACAAAAAGTCAAATAGATAATATAATGGTAAAAAATACAGGAGAAGATGTTATTCTTGTTGTAGAAAGAAATGGTCAACAAATAGATTTAATTGTTAAACCATACAAAAAAGATTACATTACTACTGGATTTACGATAAACACAGAACAAATTGTAACTACATCACGAAATGAGAATATCAAGTTAGGTGATAAGTTAGTATCTATAAATGATATTAAAATGAATGATAATGAAAGCATTTTAAATGAATTATCTAATTATATTGATCAAAATATTCAAGTTGAATTTCTACGAAATGATGAATTAGTAAAAGCTGAGATAAAAGTTATTCAAACTTCAAGATATTATATTGGAGTATTATTTGAAAATGTTGAAGATACATTACAAAATAGAATTGAGTATGCATTTATGGGTACAACAGATTTCCTTTATGAAACAATAGTTGGGTTAATAGATTTAATAACAGGAAATAATAAAAATGCTGAGTTAATTGGAATTGTTGGGGTATCAGATATTATATCTAAAACAGATACGGTAAAAGATTACTTTGCTATTATGGCATCTGTAAGTTTAAGCTTAGCGATTATTAATTTATTACCTTTGCCATTGTTAGATGGTGGAAAGATAGTAATATATACAATTGAGAGATATAGGAAAAAACAGTTTAGTGATTTTGCAATAAATTTATTGTCATTTATTACTTTAGCTTTATTAATAGCATTAACTGTTTATGTAACAATTAAAGATATAATAAGAATATTTTAAGGAGCAAAAATATGAAGCAACAATTAGAAGCTATGTTATTTGCTTATGGTAAACCAGTTAAGTTATCTGTATTAGCGAATATATTAGAAAAAAATCAAAATGAAGTTAAAGAAGTATTAGAAAAAATGAAAAATGAATATGCAGATAGAGGAATTGAGTTAGTAAGTATAGAAGATAGATATACATTATTAACAAAGAAAGAATACTATAATTCGATTTATATGCTATTTGAAGTTCGCAGTAAGCCAACTATTTCTAATGCTGCAATGGAAGTATTAGCTATAATTGCATATAATCCAGATATTACTAAGCCAGAGATAGAAAAAATTCGTGGTGTAAATTCTGACGGCTCAATGAATAAATTGATAGAATATGAAATAATAGAAGAAACAGGTAGAAAAGAAGTGCCGGGAAGACCAATTACATATTCGGTTACAGATAATTTTTATAAACTTTTTGGTTATGAAAGTTTAAGTGAGTTACCAAAACTTAATATTGATGGAGGTAATAGTGAAAATGAAAACATTATTGAACAACCAACAGAAGAAACTAATGAACAATAATTTTAATAAAAAAGGTATAAGTATGGTTGTACTAATTATAACTGTTGTTGTAATGTTAATTCTTTTTGCATTAACAGTTCCGGGAATAGTTAATGTTAGTGATGAAGCAAAAGCTGTAAAATTTTTATCTAATGTATCAATAGTTGAAACAAAAGTTTTACAACAACAAATTAATTTTGATAATGAACAAGATTATATTTTACCAGGCACATTGTTAACAAGTGCTACTGCAGTAACTATTGGCTTACAAACATATCCAAGTGAAACTAATACAGGTAATTGGTATTTATTAAATGCAGTAGATTTAACAAATATAGGAATCAAGGATATTGAAGATACATTTATAGTTAATTATATAACAGGAAAGGTAGTTTCTCAAAATGGTGTAAAAGTTAATGGTGTAATATATTATACTTTTGAAGATGTTGCTGAGGTTATAGATTTCCAAATGTAATGTTTAATATATATAGGTATAATATTAAATAAATGTATAATGCGAAAATATACAATATAGATAAATAGTTTTTTAATCTAAAATATATGATAACTGTAAATATTTTAGAATAAAGTATAGATTCGATGAAATATTTTTCAGGAATATTTATGTAACACTTAAAGATTTTTTAGGGGGAATAGTATGAGGAATTTAGAATTAAATTATGAAAATGTATTACCTTTTATATCAGAAGATGAAATTAATCAATATTCGCAAAGGGTAAAAGATAATCATAATAAATTACATAATAAAACAGGAAAAGGATCAGAATTTACTGATTGGATTACATATCCTATAAATTATGATAAAGAAGAATATGCAAGATTAAAAAAATCTGTAGAATATATAAAGGCTAATGCTGATGCCTTAATCGTATTAGGTATTGGTGGTTCGTATTTAGGAGCTAGAGCAGTTATTGAAGCATTAACACCAATATTT
>JAQVRJ010000070.1 GCA_028701115.1 Clostridia bacterium | reverse complement strand
TTTTCTTAATTGATCTGCTAAATTCTTTTTTAATATTATCTTAAGATCGGTTTGATTAGCTGTAGATAATGAATTTGTATCTATTTTTACTTTTGCAGTATCTAAAAATCTTTCAAAAATATTTTGTTCAAGTTCAACTGTTGCAATATTTTTTAAACCAACTGTCATTTTATATTTAAATAAAAGATTTCTTTCAATAATTAAAGTATCTTTTAGAAGTATAATATATGTTTTACGCCATCTAATATAAAAAAACAAAACTAATAATAAAATAAAAACAAATAATACAAGTACTGATATCATCATTTCATTAAATCCAATTTTGCCACTTGCTAAATCAGATACTAAATTAAAAAAATTAGCTATCATTACAACAATTATTATACCAAATACTTTAAAAGATTGTTCAATTATGCTTGATATATGCAATCTAAAAGGTTTGTCATACATATTATTTCACCTCTTGTTTTACATTTTCAATATCATCATTAATTTTATTTTTTAATTTGTCTGCTATATCTTCCGCAACTGGTATCTCTAAAAATCGAACAATAGCATCTCCGCCAGCAGTAGTGATAATTAGCTTAGATAATCCAAAAATATTATCTATTGGTCCTCTTTGCAATGCAATTTTGTGTATTCTATTTATAGGCACAATAGTTCTTGTTATAAATAATAAGCCTTCAATAAAATCAATCCTATCCTCATTTATTAAATATCTATATCTCATATATCTAATTTTAGGTGATATCACCAAATACGATACTAATACTAATACTAATGCTAAAAGTATTATATTACTTAATATTGTATATTCAACAGGAATTTCTCCTTTTAAAAGAAAAAATAATACAAATAATATTATCACTACTACTACTATTCCTGAAGCTGTTGCTACATACATACATTTTTCTGCATTTTTATTTAGTTTTTTATACTGCATTTTTATCATCCTTATCTATATAATTTTTTATTAAATTATACTACAAAATAATACATAATACAATTAATTCCGTACAAATTTTTCTATTTATATTTTAATATATGTATATCTTTACATATATTATCCATTAAAATTTAATACAACTTTAAGTTTAATATTATTTATTGCATTAAAAAATCATACAATTACCAATATAAGTAATTGTATGATAAATAGAATTGATTATTTACATATATTTTATTGTGCATTATATAATTGTTTCATATAATTATATAATTCCTCTTGTGACATGTTTTCATATTGTTCATATAACACGTCAGCAAATTCTAATTCTAATGTATTATTCTTTTTTTCTATCCTCGTATACATAGATAATACAATTGGTTCAGATACCATATTATTATATGCTTCTTCAAGATTTGAAAAATCATCATAATAATCTTGTACAGACTTAACACTACTAATAACATTATTAGTATATACATATGTAGTTGTTGTCATTGTAGCACCATCATTTGTTTTCACTATTATTTTATTGTCTACACTTTTAACAGAAGTGCTACCTACTGAAATATTATTGCTAGTACATCCGGATAAAACAAATGCACTTACTATAAATATACAAATAATTAAAGTAATACTTAAAAATCTTTTCATATGAATCTCCTTTGATATATTGGATTTTACAACTTTAAATACTCTAAATTAAATATTAGTATTATTTATCCTTATTATCTATAGATATTTTATTTTTCTTTTTACTATTTGCCTTCTTAATTATTAGCACTATAACAAAAACTAATAGACCAAATACTATTATGAATGGTAATAAATAAATTGTAATTAGCAATAAATTCATAGCAAGTAATTTTAATCCTTCTAATGAAGAAATAATTGTATCGCCAATTCTTTCTAAGAATCCTTTTTCAACAACATCTGTTGATACAACTTCTGTTATTCTTATTGTTACAGTTGAATATTCAACACGTTTATCATATGTTTGTTGTAATTTTGTATTATATTCAATATCTTTAATAACTGCTTGCTTTTCTTTTGTTATTTGAATTATTTCATCTACAGTTTTAGCTTTTTTTAATAAATCATTTAAAACTTCTTCTTGCAATTTTAATGAAGATAGATTAGCTTCTACATCCATATATGCTTCTGTAATATCTTCAGTATTCTCATCATATGAAGATATATATAATCCGCTACCTTTTAATGCATCTGTAAATCCTTTAAAATTAGCTTGTGGAACTTTTACTACCATGTATGCATTAGTAAAATCTTTTCCATCCATATTTGTATATGCGTTTTCAGATAAATTAGATATAAGAGCATCATATATATCAAACAAATCTTTTACTTTTGTAAAACTTTTATCATAATCATCAGTTTTAAAACTAATATTAGCTGTATAAACTACTTTTTCTCCTAATAAAGAATCAATGTTTTGCTCTGGTGCTATTTCGTACTTACTTGATTCATCATAATAAGGACTTGATCCATTCATATCAGAAGATGTATTCCCTATCATTGAATCTCTTACAATAATATCTTCCATAATAGTTTTATTATGTACTATTAATAAAAATATCCCTACTAATACAACAACTATTGCTAATACTAATAAATACCCTTTTATATTATTTCTCATAA
>JAQVRJ010000031.1 GCA_028701115.1 Clostridia bacterium | reverse complement strand
CATATTGAATGTGTGTCTATATTAAAATTGAAGGAGTGAGTATGGAAATTACTTTAATTGAATTTATTAGTCACGTTGTTCAAAATCCAACATATTTGGTTATAGTATTGTTAATATTTGCAGTTATATTAGTTAATGGCTGGACAGATTCACCTAATGCAATTGCAACGTGTGTATCAACAAGATCATTATCGCCTAAGAAATCAATTATATTAGCATCAATTTTTAATTTTTTAGGTGTTTTAATTATGTGTATGTTAAGTGGAGTTGTTGCTGAAACAATATATAATATGGTAGATTTTGGTTCTAATAATACTGATTCATTAATAGGTTTATGTGCTGGAATGTTTGCTGTAGTTATATGGTCGGTTACATCATGGCTATTTGGAATACCAACAAGTGAAAGTCATGCATTGATTGCTGGAATAACAGGAGCTGCTATTGCACTTCAAGGATTTGCAGCTGTAAATGGAGCTGAATGGATAAAGGTAATATATGGTTTAATAATTTCATTATTTGCTGGTTTTGCTTTAGGATTTCTAATTGTAAGAATAATAGAAAAAATATGTAAGAATATGATTAGAAGTAAGACATTAAAGTTTTTTAAATATGGTCAAATATGCAGTGCATCATTTATGGCATTTATGCATGGAGCACAAGATGGCCAAAAATTTATTGGAGTATTTTTGTTAGCAACATATTTAGTAAATGGAGTAACTTTGTCTTCAACTTTTGAAATACCTGTTTGGTTAATGATATTATGCTCAATAATTATGACCACAGGAACATCCATAGGCGGTTACAGAATAATTAAAAAAGTAGGTATAGGTATGGTTAAGTTAGAGAAGTATCAAGGATTTGCTGCAGATTTAGCTGGTGCAACATGTTTGTTAGGTTCAACGATTGCTGGCATACCGGTTAGTACAACTCATACAAAAACATCTGCTATAATGGGAGTTGGAACTTCAAAAAGATTATCTAATGTTAATTGGTCTATTGCAAAAGAAATGATACTAGCTTGGTTATTAACATTCCCTGGATGTGGTTTACTAGGTTGGGGTTCAGCATATTTGTTTATTCAAATATTTTAAATAGGAGGAATAAATATGAAAAAAGGTTCGTATAATTATTTTGAAAATTTTAAAAAGAATATTGGATATTCTTTGGAATGTAGTAAAAATGTATATAAGACAATTATAGAATATGAAGATGTAGATATGGAATATATGCTAGCTGAGACACATAAAATAGAACATTTGGGAGATTATGGGAAACATGAAATGACAGAATATTTATTAAAAGATTTTTTACCACCTATAGAGAGAGAAGATATTATTCTTTTATCTCAAAAAGTTGATGATATAACTGATTTAGTTGAAGAAATATTAATAAGTATAGATATGTATAATGTGACAAATATGAGAGAAGATATTGTACTATTTGCTGAATTGTTGGTAAAATGTTGTGAAAAAGAATATGAACTATTTGAAAAATTTAAATCATTTAAAAATTATTTAGCAGCGCAGACAATAGTTATTGAAGTAAATGAAATAGAAGAGAAAGCAGATAAGTTATATACTAATGCAATGAAAAAATTATATAGAGATGGAACAAGAGAATTAGATATAATTAAATGGACTAAAATATATACTTGTTTCGAAGAATGTTTTGATACCTGTGAAAATGTAGCTAATAATGTCGAAAGTATTATTTTAAAAAATTTATAAGGAAAGGTAGAAAAATGAAGATGCAGACAGTTTTAATTATAATAATAGTATTACTTTTCTTAGTATGCTTTGGATCAGTAATATATAATTATAACAATATAGAAGTAAGTGAATATGAGTATAAATCAGAAAAAGTACCACAAAGTTTTAATGGATATAAAATATTGCAGTTATCTGATTTGCATAGTTATCAATTTGGAGAAGATAATAAAAATTTAATAGAGATTATAGATAAGATTAATCCAGATATAATTGTAGTAACTGGTGATATGGTAGATAATAGTGATAAAAAATTTACAGTATGTTTAGAATTAATGAAAAAACTTGCACAAAAATATGATGTGTATTATACATTTGGTAATCATGAGGTAGCTTTTGTTGGCGAAAAATATGTTAATTTGGTTACTGACTTAAAGTCAACGGGTATAAATTTGTTAATGAATGAAAAAGCTGAAATATATAAAGGTAATGAAAAAATAAATATTTATGGGATGTTTTATAATGCGAAATATTATTTAAAGTTCGCTAAAGAATATGTAAATTTTGATATGCTTAATTCATTAATACCTGAACGTAATAATAATGAATTTAATATTCTTTTAGCACATAATCCTTTAGATTTTAAATTCTTATCTCAAATGAATGTAGACTTGATATTTTCTGGACATGTTCATGGAGGTGTAGTACGTTTACCATGGCTAGGCGGATTATTATCTCCAACAGCATCACTTTTTCCCCAATATACAAAAGGAGTATATTCACTAGGTGAAGTTAAAATGGTTGTGAGCGCAGGATTAGGATTAGGAACAATTCCATTTAGAATATATAATACTCCTAATTTAGTAGTTACTACATTAATAACTGAAAATAGTATATAATAAAAATATTATAAAATAATAAGAATATGAAGAATATTATTGAAAAAAATAGTATTTCTTCGTTTTTCTTTTGTTTTCTGCGAAATACTCTAATATAGTCTGATTTATGTCCTTGATTTTTTGCTTTATTATTGATATTATGTTTTTGAATTCTAAAGGGGGGTTACTTTGATTGAGTATAAAAATGTTAGTATGCTTTATGAATCTGGGGTAGAAGCTGTAAAGAATGCTAATTTAACAATAGAGAAGGGCGATTTTGTATTTATTGTAGGTAAAAGTGGTTCAGGAAAATCTACAATGATTAAAATGTTAATGAAAGAAGTTGATCCAACAGAAGGTGCAATTTTTATAGATGGTTTTGATATAACAACAATGAAAAAATCAAAAGTTCCATTTTTACGTAGAAGTATGGGATTTGTATTTCAAGATTTTAGATTGCTTCCAAATAAAACAGTATATGAGAATGTTGCATATGCAATGAGAATTGTTGAATCAAGTCCAAGTAAAATAAGAAGACAAGTACCATTAGCTTTATCTTTAGTAGGAGTAAGTAATAGAGCAAATATGTATCCTGATGAGCTGTCAGGAGGAGAGCAGCAAAGAGTTGCAGTTGCAAGAGCAATTGTAAATAATCCAACGTTGTTATTAGCTGATGAACCAACAGGTAATTTGGATCCAATAACTGCAAAAGAAATAATAAATTTGTTAAATGATATAAATTTAAGAGGCACAACAGTAATTATAGCTACACACGCAAGTGACATAGTTAATGCAATGCAAAAGAGAGTTATTGCAATTGATAAAGGTGTAATATGTCGTGATGAGAAGGGTGGTTATAGTTATGAATCTTAATACAATCCTTTTCTTAATAAAAGAAGGTTTCACCAATATGTGGGGTAGTAAAAAAACTGCAATATCTTCACTGGTTATTATTATTGCAACAATGGTAATGTTAGGCATTTTTGTGTTAATAACTGTTAATATAGAAAATATAATTAAGAATGCAGAAGAAGTACAAGGTATACAAGTTTTCTTGTATGATATAAATGGTGATGATGCTTTAGTAGAAGAAAAAGTTAATTCAATTCAAGAAAAAATATTAGATATTTATTCTGTTGAATCTGTTAAATATATATCTAAAGAAGAAGGACTAAGAAATGTTATTGAGAGTGTAGATGAACAATATAAATCATTATATGAGGGATTTGAAAATGATAATCCAATACCAGCATCTTTTGTTGTAAAGTTAGAGAATCTTGAACAAAGTCAAAATGTTCAAAATCAGCTTGAAAAAATTGAAGGTGTAAAGAGTGTTATAAGTAGTGATGTTGCAACTGAAGCAATCGTTTCAATAGGTAGCACAATAAATATTGTTGGAATAGTAATATTAGTTATTCTATTAGTTATATCTGTATTTATTATAGCTAATACAATAAAAATTACAATGATAGCAAGAAATAAAGAAATAACAATTATGAAATATGTTGGCGCAACAGATGGGTTTATTCGTTTACCATTTATAATAGAAGGAATGGTAATTGGATTATTTGGTTCGATTATAGCTACAATAATAGTAGGATTGGCATATAATGGAATTTATAATTCTTATGCAGAAAATATTAAAACTACTGGTAGTATAATTGATAATGCATTAGTTCAATTTAGTGCAGTATCACAAGAACTAATGATAATATATATTGTTTTAGGTGTTGGTATTGGTGTTGTGGGTAGTACAATATCAATTAAAAAACATCTAAATGTTTAGGAGGATATACAAATGAAAAAAATATTTTTACTAATAAGTGTTTTAGCAATGGTAATAATGTTTTCTGGAGTTGTATTAGCAACAAACTTAAATACATTAAAGGATCAACTTGATCAGAATAATAAAGATTTAAAGGATAAACAAGGACAAGTTACAGAAATAAAAAATGAACAAAAAACTTTATTATCTCAGATAGCAAACTTGGGAACTCAAATTAATAAACTTGAAACACAAATAAAAGCTTTAAATAATCAGATTAATACATGTGATGCTGAGATTACTTTAACAGAGGAAGAAATAGCTGAAAAAGAAGCTGAAATGGAAAAACAATATAATCTATTAAAGACAAGGATTGTAGCAATGTATGAATCTGGTAATATATCTATGATAGATGTATTGTTAGGAGCAGACAGTATATCAGATTTCCTTTCTAAATATTATATGATGAATGAAGTATCAAATTTTGATAATAATCTTTTAAATAAGATGAATATTCAAAAAGAAGAAATAGCAAAATTAAAAAGTTGTTTGGAAGAAAAGAAAACAATGTTAGAGAAAAATAGAGATGATGTTAAAACTAAGAATACAGAATTAGCTTCATCTAAAAAAGTATTATCCACTAAAAATTCAGAATTAGAAAATGATAAAAAAGCTTTAGAAGAATCAATTGATGCTATAGTAGAAGAATCTCAAAAGTTAACAGCAGAAATTATTAAATTACAAGGGACTTCAAAATATGCTGGCGGTGAAATGGCTTGGCCGTTACCAGGATTTAGTACAATTACATCTTCATATGGTATGAGAATGCATCCAACATTAAAAGTATATAAATTACATACTGGTGTAGATATTTCAGGAGCTAATTCATATGGTAAAGCAATAGTTGCAGCAAATTCAGGTAAGGTAATAGCGGCAAAATATAATGTAGCTTACGGTAATATGATAATAATTGATCATGGCGGTGGAATAACAACTTTATATGGACATGCATCTAAATTGGTAGTTAAAACAGGAGATATAGTTACAAGAGGACAAATAATTGCATATGTTGGTACAACTGGATATTCAACAGGACCACATTTACATTTCGAAGTAAGAAAAACAGTTAATGGACAAGTTCAAACGGTTGATCCAATGAAGTATATAAAATAAAAAAAATGCTCAATGATTATTCATTGAGTATTTTTATTTAATTATTTATTTTATATCTTTATTTTTAGTTTTTTTTAGTTTTTTCTAATTTGCTATTAGCAATAGATAACATAAGTTTTATTCTATTAACTTGGTTTGCTTCAGATGCACCAGGGTCGTAATCTATTGGAGAAATATTTGCTTCTGGGTGTAATTCGCGTACACGTTTAATAACTCCTTTACCAACAACATGATTTGGCAAACATGCAAATGGTTGAACACATAATATGTTAGTTACCCCATGCTCAATAAATTCTAACATTTCAGCTGTTAAATACCAACCTTCACCGGTAGTATTACCTGTAGATAATACTTTTTCAACATTATCTGCTAAATGCCATATATCTGAAATATGTGCATATTCTTTTTTAGAATTTTTTAATTCATTTATTACTACACTTTCATATTTATCTATTATTTTAATTGCCATTTTGTAAATGCCTTGTTTATATTTTTTTATTTTTAAATATTTGTTAAGTGTAATTTTATGTGTTGCCATAAATTTTACAAATCCCATTAAGTCAGGAGAAATTACTTCAGCACCTTCTGCTTCTAATTGTTCTACTAAATGATTATTACCATATGGATGATATTTAATTAATATTTCTCCGACAATTCCAACTTTGGGTTTAACTTCATTTGTTATTGGAATGTTGTCGTAATCTTCAATAATATCTTTTACTAATTGCTTATATTCTTTTAAGCTACCTTTTTTAGTAACTTCTCTACCTTTTTTAATATATTTTTCAGTTAATTTATTACATGTTCCTTTAATAATTTCATAAGGTCTATTTCGACTATTACATCTTGCAATTAAATCGCCAATACATACACCAATTAAAAGTTTATTTAACATTGGTAAAGAAATTTTAAATCCTGGCATTTTTTCAAGTCCAGCTACATTAAATGATATAACTGGGATATTAGGAAAGCCTGCATCAAGTAAAGCTTTTCTTAAGAAACCTATATAGTTTGTTGCTCTACAACCACCACCAGTTTGACTTATTATTACTGATGTATTATTTAAATCATATTTTCCTGATTCTAATGCTTGTATTAATTGTCCTATTACTAATAATGAAGGATAACAAGCATCATTGTTTACATATTTTAATCCTATTTCAACAGTTTCAGCATTACATTCTCTTAATAGTTGAACATTATATCCACATGCTTGCATACCGGCTTCTAAAAATTCAAATTGTAAGGGTGCCATAACAGGAACTAATATAGTATGTTTCTTTTTCATTTCTTTTGTAAATTTGATTTTTGTAATTGTATAATCTTCATTTTTTGGATTTGTTAGAGCTCTATGATGCATATTGGATATTAATGATCTAATTCTAATTCTTATAGCACCAAGATTATTTATTTCATCTATTTTTATTAATGTGTATAGTTTTGATTTACTAGATAATATTTCTTCTACTTGATCAGCTGTTACTGCATCAACACCACAACCAAAAGATGTTAACTGAACTAATTCTAAGTTTTTAAGTCTTGATACAACTTCTGAAGCTGCATAAAGTCTTGAATGGTAAACCCATTGGTCAACAACTCTAATTGGTCTTTTTAATTGTGTAAGATGTGATATTGAATCTTCTGTTAATACTGCTACACCTAATCCTGTTATCATTGTATTTATACCATGATTAATTTCTGGGTCTAGGTGATAAGGTCTACCAGATAATACGATTCCATTTAAATTATTATCTTGTAAATATTTAATGGTTTCTTCGCCTTTAGTTTGTATATCTTTTTTAAAACTTCTATATTCTAATTGAGCTTTTCTTATTGCTTTAATATATTCTTTTCTAGTAATGTTATATTCTTTAAATTCATCTAATTCCATAAATCTGTCTGCAAGTTCTTTAATACTTAATGGTAAAAATGGATTTATGAATTGAATATTCTTTAACTTTAAATCTTCAACATTGTTTTTAATAACTTCAGGATATGAAATTACTATTGGACAGTTGTAATGATTTTCCGCTCCTTTATATTCTCTGTTTTCATAAGGAATACAAGGATAAAATATTTTAGTGACACCTTGTTCAATTAAATTCATAATATGTCCATGTGTGAGTTTTGCAGGATAACATACTGATTCAGATGGCATTGATTCAATACCTTTTTCATATGTTTTTCTTGAACTTTTTTCTGAAAGTATAACTCTAAATCCTAGTTGTGTAAAAAATGTAAACCAGAAAGGATAATTTTCATACATATTTAAAGATCTTGGAATACCAATAGTACCTCTTGTTTCTTCTTCTGTTGAAAGAGATTCATAATTGAATATTCTATCATATTTGTACTTATACAAGTCTGGTAATGTATTTTTTTCAACTTGGTTACCAGCACCTTTTTCGCATTTGTTTCCTGAAACGAAACGTTTATTATTATTAAATGTATTTACAGTTAATTGACAATGATTTTCGCAACCTTGACATCTAACTAATGTTGTTTTTATTTCTAACTTTTGTAATTCGTCTAGTGATAATAATGTTGATTTATTAATATTGTTTTCTTTAGCATAGTTTTTAGCAATTATTGCTACACCATATGCTCCCATTAATCCGGCAATATCTGGTCTAATAACATTAACTCCAGTAGTAATTTCAAATGCTCTTAATACAGCGTCATTTAAGAATGTTCCACCTTGAACTACAATATTATTACCTAATTTTTTTACATCTCTAATTTTCATTACTTTTTGTATAGCATTTTTTATAACTGAATAGGCAAGTCCTGCTGCAATATCTCCTATAGATGCTCCTTCTTTTTGTGCTTGCTTAATTTTTGAATTCATAAATACTGTACATCTTGAACCCAAATCAATAGGGGTTTTTGAATTTATTGCTTCTTCTATAAAATCTTGCATAGATATATTTAAGTTTGTTGCAAATGTTTGTAAAAAGGAACCACAACCAGATGAACAAGCTTCATTTAACATTATACTATCTATAACATTATCTTTCATACGAATGTATTTCATATCTTGACCACCAATGTCTATTATACTATCTACATTTGGCATGAATTCTTTTGCTGCTGTTTGATGTGCTATTGTTTCTATTTCGCTTGTATCTAAATTAAATGCAGTTTTCATTAGACTTTCGCCATATCCTGTTGAAGCACTTGCAATAATATTAACACTTGATGGTAAGTTTTTATATAATTCTTCTATCATAGTCATAATAGTTTTTAATGGATTACCTTCATTACTTTTATATATATAATAAAGTAAATTTTGTTTTTCATCCATTAAAACGATTTTTGATGTTGTTGATCCAGCATCAATTCCCAAATATGCATTCCCAGAATAAGATTCTAAATTTGCTTTTGGTACAATATGTTTTGCATGTCTATTTCTAAAATCTTGTAATTCATTATTATCTTTAAATAAAGGTTGTAAAGTGTTTGATTCGATATTTTTTGAATTTTTTAATTGACTAATAAATTCATTAATATCATTTGCTGAAAAAGCTTTTGCTTTTTCTGTACATAAAGCCGCACCTTTTGCAACTAGTAAATGTGCATCTTGAACAATTATTGCTGTATCATCATTTAAGTTTAAAGTTTGAATAAATCTATTTCGTAATTCAGATAAATAGTTTAAAGGGCCACCTAAAAATGCAACATTACCTTTAATTGGTCTACCACATGCAAGTCCACTTATTGTTTGGTTAACAACAGATTGAAATATTGATGCAGCAACATTTGATCTATTTGCTCCTTCATTTAATAAAGGTTGAATATCTGTTTTTGCAAATACACCACAACGAGATGCAATAGGATATAATAATGTATAATCTTTTGCTAATTCATTTAATCCCATTGTATCTGTATTTAATAATGTAGCCATTTGATCGATAAATGCACCAGTACCTCCAGCACATGTTCCGTTCATTCTTTGTTCAACTGAATCACCAAAGTAAATTATTTTTGCATCTTCTCCACCTAATTCAATTGCAACATCTGTTTTAGGAATATATTCTGTAACAGCAGTTTTACATGCAATAACTTCTTGCGTAAATGGTATACTAGTAATATTTGATATTTGTAAGCTACCAGAACCAGTTAACATTATTTTATATGTATTGTTAGGAAATTGTTTAATAAGATTTTCTAAAACTTTACATAGAGAATTTTTTGTATCCGAAAAATGCCTTTCGTAATTATTATATAGTATTTCTTTATTGGAATTCATTACTGCAATTTTGATAGTAGTTGAACCTATATCTAATCCCACATTTAATGTATTTGACATATCTTTTCCTCCATTCATTAGTATATATAATATTATCATTTTAGAAATAATATGTCAATTGTTATTATTCTAAGCCAGTTCTAAAAGAAAATACAAAAACAAATATATAATGTGAACAATCTACTATATATATGCATCATATATTATATATTGTTATTATAGGATGTATTTACAGAATTTAAAAAGTAATATACATATATTAGCATTAAATTATCCAGAATGATTTTTATTAACGAGTACATATTATTTATTTAATATTTCTTTACTTTCAAAAAACAGAATCTTTTCATTCTCCATTAATGATTTCAGAAACAGGATATTCTAAAATTGTTTTAATAAAACAACTAAAATTTGCAAATAACAGTTGGAATTTATTGGTAAATGAATTTCATATAAGAACATCTATTTATTTAATAGATGTTCTTTAATATTACTAGTTATATATGATTACATTAATGATTAGTATTATTAAAGCTACTTTAGAACTGTAATTTAAATTGTTTTTTAGCTATAATTTATTCAGCAGTTTAATTTTATTTTCTAATAGATATAATAAGAATACAATTCCTTTTATATAATAAAATAAAGAAAATAATAAAAATTTAAGAAATCTGTTGACAAGTGTAAATCTGCGTAGTATAATAAAAAAGCATTAGCAAAAAAAAGGGTAGTGCGAAGCACATTGAAAATTAAACAATACAAATAAGAAGAATTAAAACAAAGTACTTTATATAAATAAAGACGGAGAATCAAGAAAATTTAAGAAATAAAATAGAGCTAGCAAATAGCTTGT
>JAQVRJ010000030.1 GCA_028701115.1 Clostridia bacterium | reverse complement strand
ATGGAGATTTAGTTCGCTATATGGATAATAGAGTTACTAAAGATTAGATAGAAAATTTTGTTCTATCTTTTCTTTTTTTATGTATTTGTTTTATATTTTAATGTTTTTATTGGAATATTAAATAAAACATGTTATTATATATGTGAAATTTTAATAGAAAGAAGTGGTTTTTATAAATAATATAGAAGGAAAAAAAGATAATAAAAAAGAAGATAAAAGTCAAAAACATTTAAAAATAATAAGATGGATAATTGGAATAATTACATGCATAATTGTTGCAATAATTGTAATATATTTTTTCCCAGTAATAATGAATATATCTACAACGGAAGGACAATTAGCTTTTAAAGAAAAAGTTATTGATTCAAATATATGGGGAATTTTAATTTTATTTGCATTACAAGTTGCACAAATGATATTAATTGTTTTACCAGGTGAGCCTATGGAAATACTTGCTGGTATGTGTTATGGTGTTGTAGGTGGAACGATATATATTTTTGCATCGGTATTTATAATAAGTATAGTTATATTTTATTTATCACGAAAGTTTGGCACTAAATTTGTAAAGCTATTTTTTAATGAAGAAAAGATTAATAAGATAGAAAATAGTAAGCTATTTAAAAATACTAAGTTAGTTGAATATATAATGTTGATATTATTTTTGATTCCAGGAACTCCAAAAGATTTGTTAACTTACATAGGTGGATTATTACCAGTTAATCCAATAAAGTTTGTTCTAATTGCAACTTTCGCTAGATTCCCATCAGTAATATCTTCAACTATTGCTGGTGCAAATCTATCTCAAGGTAATTGGTTAATGAGTGTTCTTGCATATGTAATTACTTTTGTTGCTATTGGAATATTTTTATTTACTGTAAATATTTTTGATAAAAATAAAATTACTAAAAAAGCTATTGATGAAATAAAATAATTATGTAACTTGTGTAAAACATGTGGATAAAAGTTTTGTTAGACAAAATATTATATTTGTGGTATAATATGCAAGTAGGAAAAAATTGCTTATGACTAAATTTATTTTTGTCAGACACGGAAAAATTGATTACAATGTACTTGTTAATTCTAAGTTGAATTGCTTACCAGACATGGTTCCTTTATCTAATGAAGGAGAAAAGCAAATTGAGAAATTAGCAGGTCATGATGTTTTCAAAGATGTAGATTTAATTTTAACGTCACCATATGTAAGAGCTTTACAGTCTGCATATATACTTTCACGGGAGTCATCTGTAAAAGTTGAAGTTAATATAAATCTGCATGAATGGATGCCAGATTTAAAATATGGATATACAGCACGAGATTTCACTGATCCATATTTGGTAAGAAAAATTTTCTTCAAGGCATATGCTGATCATCTTGCTGGAGACAAAACAGATAAAGAATATGAGTCATTAGATAATGCTAAAGAAAGAGTAGCAAATGTAATGAAGGGTTATTTGCAATATGACAAAGTCATCGTTGTAACTCATAGTTCAATTATCAGTTTGTTTTCAAAAAAAGATCATGAAGAAGGAGATATATTCGAATTCGAATATAATGGATAGATACTTCTATTCATTATTTTTTTATGTGTTGTAATAATTAAATATATATTATATAATATTTATATAACGGTGGAGGTAAATATGGATTATTATATATATGAAGTCGATTTAGATATAATGGATAGCATAAAAGATAATTTTTTAAATAATAGGGAAGATGAAAAATCTGTTTTAAGTATTAAAACTAATGGTACATGTTTATTACATTATACATATGATGAATTTAATGCTTTAATAAATGAAATAGGATATGATGGTAAATTATTACTAGATAATGGATATTTAATATTTGAAGATGTTAAAAAATTATATAACCAAATAAAATTAGATAATAACAAGACTGATATGAGAGATTTTAAACTTAATGTATATAAAGCTATAACGAATTGTCATGGATTAGTAGTTTTAAAGTATAATGAAGAGATTACGTCTAAAATAGATAAAAAATGGTATGAATTTTGGAAAAAATGTTAAAAACTATTGAAAATAGATACCATTTAATGTATAATATCAACATGACCTTTTACTCAGATATTAATTATACACCAATTGCATCTTAGTTTAAGGCGACTAAAAATTATAGGAGGTGTAAAAAAGGATGAATAAAACAGAAATAATTAATGCACATAAAAAACACGAAACAGATACTGGGTCAACAGAAGTGCAAATAGCTTTATTAACTACTAGAATCAATGAATTAACTGAACACTTAAAATCACATAAACATGATAATCATTCAAAAATGGGATTGTTCAAAATGATTGGTAAAAGAAAGAAATTATTAAAGTATTATGAAAGAATTAATCTTGAAGGTTATAAAGAATTAATTAACAAATTAAATATTAGAAAATAATATTTAGGGAAAGAGTAGTAAATAAATTTGCTATTCTTTCCCTTTATGTTTTTCAATAGGGGGCAAATATGTAGGTGGTAGTTTGTGTATCATAAAGATATAGAAACTACAATCTACTGTTCCCAAAATGATAGGGGGTTTTTTTATGTTTAAGAGTTATGAAATGGATTTGGCTGGAAGAAAATTGGTTATTGAAACAGGTAAGATGGCTGGATTAGCTAATGGCTCATGTCTTGTAAGATATGGAGAAACTGTAGTATTAGTTAATGCAACCGTAAGTAATGTACCAAGAGAAGGAATTGACTTTTTCCCTTTAGGAGTAGATTATGAAGAAAAACTTTACTCAGTTGGTAGAATTCCAGGATCATATAACAGAAGAGAAGGAAGACCATCCGAAAAAGCTATATTAGTGGCAAGAGCAATTGATAGATTTATGAGGCCATTATTTCCCAAAGATTTTAGAAATGATGTGTGCATAAGCTGTACAGTATTATCTGTTGAACCAGATAATAGTCCAGAAATTGCGGCAATGATAGGCTCTTCAATTGCAGTTAGTATATCTGAAATACCATTTAATGGACCAGTTGCCGGGGTAAATGTTGGTTATGTAGATGGACAAATTTTTATAAATCCAACACTAGAACAAAGATTAAATTCACAATTAAATTTAACTATTGCAGGAACAAGTAAGAAAATTTGTATGATAGAAGCTGGCGCTAATCAAGTACCAGATGATATTATGCTAGATGCAATAATTAAAGGACATGAAGAAATTAAGAAAGTAATTGCTTTAATTGAAACAATGCAAAAAGAAATTGGTAAACCTAAAATGACATATCCACATTTCAGCATTGATCAAAAAGTATATGATGATGTATTTGAATTTACAAAAGAAAAAATGTATGAAGCAGTACAAAGTATAGATAAAGAAGTAAGAGATAGTAATATTGAAGCTTTAAAAACTATGGTAAAGAATCATTTTGCTGAAGTGTATGGAGATGTTTTTGAATCAAAAATTAAATATATTGAAGAAGCTTTGCATAGTATAGAAAAGAAAACTGTTAGAAGAATGATATATAATGAACATAAAAGAGTTGATGGTAGAGGTATAGATGATATTAGACCATTATCTGCAGAAGTTGGTTTGTTTGAAAGATTACATGGTAGTGCATTATTTGCAAGAGGACAAACACAAGTGTTGTCTTTAGTAACATTGGGAACAATAAATGATAAGCAAGAAATGGATGCATTGGATGAAAATGTATCTAAGAGATATATGCATCATTATAATTTCCCTGCATATAGTACCGGTGAAGCAAAACCAAACAGAGGGCCAGGAAGAAGAGAAATTGGGCATGGTGCATTAGTTGAAAGAGCTTTAATTCCAGTTATACCAAGTGAAGATGTATTTCCTTATACAATAAGGGTTGTATCAGAAATATTATCTTCAAATGGTTCAACATCACAAGGAAGTATTTGTGCAAGTACACTTGCTTTAATGGATGCGGGGGTTCCAATAATAGAACCAGTTGCAGGTATTTCAACAGGATTAATTACTGACGAAAATGATCCTAATAAATATTTAATGATGGTAGATATTCAAGGAATAGAAGATTTTTATGGAGATATGGATTTTAAAGTAGCTGGTACTAAGAATGGTATTACAGCTATACAAGTAGATATAAAACTTGATGGATTATCTACAGAAATAATTAGAGAAGCTTTTGAGAAAACTAAAAAAGCAAGATTTCATATATTAGATGATGTAATGTTAAAAACATTGCCAGCTCCAAGAAAAGCATTATCTAAATATGCACCTAAGATTAAGATTATTAATATTAATCCAGATAAAATTAAAGATGTTATTGGTTCTGGTGGTAAAGTAATAAATGATATTATAGATAAAACTAAAGTAAAGATAGATATTGAAGATGATGGAAGAGTATTTGTTTCATCAATGGATCAAGAAATGATAGATAAAGCAATTGGTATGATAGAAGGTATTACAAAAGAAATTATGCCTGGTGAAATATATGTTGGTAAAGTTGTAAAAATAATGAACTTTGGAGCGTTTGTTGAAATATTACCTGGTAAGGAAGGATTAGTTCATATTTCTAAATTATCAGATAATAGAATAGAAAAGGTTGAAGATGTGGTAAAATTTGGAGACGAAATATTAGTAAAAGTTTTAAATATTGATGATCAAGGAAGAATTAATCTTTCAAAAAGTACAATGGAAATTGTTGAAGAATAGGAGAAAAAATGAAGGTATATGCTTTTGTAGGAGTAAGTGGATCTGGTAAAAGCCATAGGGCACAAGCAGTTGCAAAAGAATACGGTTTGAATTATATTATTGATGACGCTCTTTTAATAAAGAATAACAAAATAATTGCTGGTAAATCAGCTAAAAAAGCTGAAACTAAAATAGCTTCTGTTAGATTAGCACTTTTTAGTGATCCGGCACAAAAAGAAGAAATTGATAGAATAAGAAGTGCACAAGAAATAGATTCTATATTAGTTTTAGGTACATCTGATGGTATGGTAGAAACTATTGTAAAAAACTTAGATTTACAACCAATTGAGAAGATTATTCATATTGAAGATGTTGCAACGAAAGAAGAAATTGAAAAGGCAAAAAATGTGCGTACAAAAGAAGGTAAACATGTAATTCCTGTTCCGACTTTTGAAATTAAAAGAGATTTTTCAGGCTATTTATTAGATTCGTTGCAAATTTTTAAAAAGAATAAAGGAGAAAAACCTTATGTAACAGAGAAGTCAGTTATACGACCAACTTTTACATATATAGGTGATTATGTTATATCTGTTAATGTATTCAAACAAATTGCTATGCATAATATTATAAATATGAAAGAGATTCATAAAGTAACAAAATTAGAAATTGAAAATTATTCTGATGGATTATTTATAAATATTGATGTTGTAATTAATTTTGGAGCAAATATTAAGAAGACATTGTTAAAATTAAAGCAAAATGTAAAATCCGATATTGAAAAATGTACATCAATGAATGTTTTTGATGTTATTGTAACTGCAAAGAGCATAAATATGGATGTTAAAAACATTAAATAATAAAAAAATCAAATTCGCAGTTGAACTGAACCCAAAAAGTTAGATACTTTTTGATTAAATTTATATTGGGCTACTTTTAAGGGATTAATAAGGTATAGTTTTTATAAAGACCAGAAAGGGGGTGAAAATATGAAATATACTATTAAGTTAATAGGTTGTTTAGTGTTAATTGTGTCTTTATGTTTAACGTTAGGTGTAATAGCAAGTGCATATGATATTGATCATAGAATAGTAATATTGAAACAAACAGATACATATATTAAAGGATATGCGACGACTTGGCATATATCAGTAAATCATACATTAGTTCATGGAGCAGGAACATATGCTTGGGCTAATTCTGGGGTCGATTATAATTTAGGAGGACAAAGAAGTACTACAGCTATTATTGAAGGATATGGTACTGTTTTGGGTTCACATTATAATTTGGGAACAAGGAGTGGCTGTGTTTGTGAAACTGTTTGGAATTAGAATTAATATATATGTAATAGTTTTTTTGACTATTACATATGTAATATTTTTATGGAGGAAAAATATGAAAAAGTATATAGATAAATATTCAATAGGTTTTTTAGCAATGTTTACTATGATTATTTTATCAAGTTCGTTTCTTTTGTCAATATATAATACATCAAAACAAGATATGAAAATTGATAATTATTTATTATCTAATGATGCAGAAACAATATTAATAAGTAATACTAGTCTGATAAAGAAAGATTTATTGAATGTTATATTTTCTCAAAATAATATTATTTTTAAAGGTATGAATGTTATTGAGGATAATAATCAAAAAAAAGGTACGATAATGTATTTTAATTATGATTTAGATATGTATTATCCTATGATAGAAGGAGAGTTTTTTAGTAAAGAAGATTGTATAAATAATGAGCAAGTTGCGATTGTTGGGAAAAATATTGTAGATGATGTTACATATAATATAGATAATAAAAGGTATATAAAAGTTGAGAATAGAGAATATATTGTAAAAGGAATAATGGGTGATAAAAATAGAAATTTAAAATGTAATGATATGTTTATATTAAATGCGAGTTCATATTATAATAATACAAATAATATGAAAAGTGTGTATACATATATATTGTCTTCAAAAAATGATACTGACAAAATAGTTAAAAATATAATTAATCAATTAAAGTCATTGGATAGTAATATTGTAGTATCAAATACTGCGAATGTCCAATTTCAAGGACAAACAGTTTTATTTGCTGAATATGAATTACCAAAAATATTTAAAAGTGTAATATTTGTTTTTTTAATCAATGTATTAATAGTTAATGTATTTTGGCTAATAAGTAGACAAAAAGAGTTAGCGATTAAAAAAATGTTAGGTGCAACTAATGTGGATATTGCTATAACAATTATTATATATCAACAAGTTTTAATATTGCTTGCATATATATTAGCAATAGTATTGCACTTAATGATAGTAATAATTTATTCACATACTATTTTGATTAATTATATTGGAACACAAGTTGATATATTAGGTACTGTGTCAATATTATTTGTTCTAATGTTAATAGGTTTGTTTATAGATATTCCTATTATAAACAAAGTTAATAGTATAAATCCTATAATGGGAATGAAGAGGTGATGTTAATATATGAGTAGTATTATTAATAATATTCGTTATGCTTTTGTAGGAATATGGAAAAATCGTATGCTTAGTTTGCTGTTAATTTTACAATTGATAGTATGTTTTGTGTTTTTTGTACAGTTTATTAATTTATATAATGAAATAAATGAAAGATCAAATGTAGTTTTGAGACAATATGATACAAATGGTATATATTTCTTAAAATGTCAACAAGAAGAAATTAAAGATAGATTGAAAGATAAGTCATTTGAAGAATTAGAAAAAATTGAAACTGGTATAAAAAGTTTTATTAATAATTCAAAAAGTTTTAGTATTTTAGTTTGTAAGAATGATATATTTAGTATGCCATTAAATAATAAAATGCAAAATTTAAATTTAAATTCCCAAAATGTTATTATAAAAGATTCAAATGAAAAAATTGTAAATTTAAATGTGCTTGATGTTCCTAGTTATACAATAAATATGACTTATTTAGATCGATTCGGTTTAAACATTAAAAAAGGAAGAAATTTTGATATTAAAGAATTTGATTTGAATTCTTTTACAGAAGTTATACCGATTATAGTTGGTAGTAATTGGGAAAAATATTATGATGTAGGAGATGTTATAAGCATATATAATGTTATTAAAGGTGAGAATGTTTTTAGAAAAATAGTAGGTATATTAGAAAAAGATGCTAAATTATTTTTACATAGCTACTACACTCAAGATTATATAGAAGATATTAATAATATTATTATATTACCTCAATTAGATACTACGGAATATATGAATAAATATGAAGAGTATATAACGCAACTTAATATATCTTATGATAAAAATGCTTTAAAAATTGAGGAAATAGTAAATTTATTTAATGTTTTAATTGTATCTCAAAATAATGCTACAAAAGATGAAATATATGAAGAGTTTAATAAAGAATTAGAAACTTTAAAATTAAATACTATTGATCTTGAAACTATTGAAGATAGATTTATTGTTGAAAAAGAATCAACGCAAAGATTAATGCAACAAAATCAATTTGTATTTATATTATTGTTTATTTTTTCATTTATTGGTATAACAATAACTTTTATAGTTTGTACAAATATGAGATTAAAAGAATATGCAATACATATATTAAATGGTTCAACTAAAAAAGATATTTATATAAGGATTTTTTGGGAGTTATTTATAATTAATATAATTAGCATTATATTTGCAATAGCATATATTAATGTTGAATTATATTCTCAATATGTAAATATTCCGCAAAGTGAAAATTTTATATATTTTGCTCCTAGGTATATGATGCCTTCATTATTACTAAATATTGGAATAATAGTTATGGTTATAATATCATCAGTAATTCCTATTATAAAATTAAAGAATACTGATATAAGCAATATACTGAAAGGAGATGATTGATAATGAGTTATATATCATTAAAAGGTGTAAATAAAAAATATGGTAAAGGTGTTAATGAATTTTATGCTTTAAAAGACATTAATTTAGAAATTGAAAAAGGGGATATGTTATGTATAATGGGGGCATCGGGATCTGGTAAAAGTACTTTATTAAATATTATAGGAACTATAGCTAAGCCTACAGATGGAACATATCAATTAAATGAAGAAGATGTATTAAAAATGAGTGGAAGAAAGATAGCCAATTTAAGAAATAATGTTTTTGGATTTGTTGTGCAAAACTTTGCATTAATTGATAATTACACTATAAAGCAGAATATAGAAATTCCTTTAATATATGCTTCTATACCATTGAAGAAACGTAATACTAGAATAAATGAATTATTGAAGTTACTTGAAATTGAAGAACAAAGAGATAAATTACCATGTGAATTATCGGGAGGACAATGTCAAAGAGTAGCAATTGCTCGAGCATTAGCTAACAATCCAGAAATTATTTTGGCTGATGAGCCTACTGGTGCATTAGATAAAAAAACTGGGGAGATTATTATAGATTTGTTTGATAAGCTAAATAAGTCGGGAATAACAATAATAATTGTTACTCATAATGAAGAAATTGCTAAGAGATGTAATCGTGTAATACATATAGAAGACGGAAAATTTTCAATGTAGAAAATTAAGGAGCAATATATGTATAAAAAAGCATTATGATTAAGTCATAATGTTTTTTATATTTCATATTCTAATATTTCGCAATTATTTATTCCTATATTACAAATATCTTGATTTTCGAAAATACCTTCAAAATAGCACCTTATAGGTTTTGATGTACCGTTATGCGTTATTATTAGAATTGTTTTATCCGCATATTTTTCTTTTATTTCATCAAGAAAATCATATACTCTATTAAAAATTTCTTTTAAAGTTTCAACTTGTTTATATTTCTTTTCGTTTGCTAGATTCCAAAAGTTATCATACATTATGCTATATGACTGACCTTGTAATGCATCACAATTTCTTTCATCTATTCTATTATCTATTATATATGGTATATTATTTGAGTTTATTATTTCCATTGTTTGAATAGTTCTTTTTTTAGGAGAACAAAATATTAAATCAATATTCTTATTTTTTAAAGCATCTCTAACTTGTTTTGCTTGTTCAATTCCTGTATTATTTATTTCTATATTGTTTGAACCATCAAATATTTCTTTAATATTATTATTTGTTTGACCATGTCTAGTTATATAGATTTTCATTTACCCACCTTTTTATCGTTCGTTTTGTTTTAAAAGTTTATTTATTCTTCTGTCAAATTCTTTTTTTGCTATATCTTGGCGTTTATCATAAAGTTTCTTACCTTTAGCAATACCTAATTCTACTTTAGCGATACTATCTTTAAAGTATATAGATAATGGAATAAGGGTAAGCCCTTTTGTTTTTAAATCCATTTTAATTTTCATTATTTCATTTTTATGCAATAATAGTTTTCTTGTTCTCAAAGGATCTTTATTAAATATATTACCTTTTTCGTATGGTGAAATATGCATATTATGTATAAATACTTCATCAGATCTAATAGTTGCAAAACTATCTTTAATATTAACTTTACCTTGTCTAATTGATTTTATTTCTGTACCAGATAGAACAATTCCTGCTTCAAATGTTTCTAAAATATAGTATTCATGTCTTGCTACTTTATTAGTACTAATACTTTGCATACATTCACCTCCTAATATATAAATTATAGCATATTATATATATAAAATGCAATTAAAAAAAATATTGAATTTTTTTAATTTTTTAAGTTTTTTTTAATATAATATAAGTATATTATAATTGACTATATGATGTTTTTATGTTATTCTCATATAAATGGAGGCTAGTATGTTTTTTAATAAAAGAAAAAAAGAAAAGTTGTTAGATGCAATAACTTTAAAGCCTAATTTGTATTATAACGAATTACCATCATCTATTGTAAGTCAATTACATGGTTTAAAAAGTTTAGGCGTATATACAAAACATCATATAGATGATGTGCCATTGCAAGCTTTAAAGATATGTAAACAGTTAAAAGTAGATGAAGATGTAACACATTTTATAATGATTTCATCATATTTGCATGACGTTGGCAAGATATTTATACCTACATCAATATTAAAAAAAAATGATAAATTAACTGATCAAGAATATGAAATAATGAAAACTCATGCAGAAAAAAGTTATGATGTTTGTATGCAATTTGAGGATTTAAGAAAATATGCTAAAACAGTAAGAGG
>JAQVRJ010000069.1 GCA_028701115.1 Clostridia bacterium | reverse complement strand
GAATCTTCTAAATCAAAATCATGGTAACTTTCTATTTCTTGTAGTAAATCAAAGAATAAATTTTGAGATTCCATACTATTTGGGTTTAAATTTTTAATATCTATGTGTTTATCAATTAAATCTTGTTTTGTTAAAACAATTTTTAATTTATTATCACTTATTTTTTCAATTTTCATTTTGCCACACTCCTCTCTGTATAAAAAACATATATATATTATAAAGATATATATTAAAAATGTCAATTTATTTTCAATACATATAATTATGTAAAGTAGACTTATTGCATATTAAATAATAATATATTTATATAGTAATGTTATATATATGTTGAATTAATGGCTTGAAATAATTTTAATAATTTTTTCTTTAATATATGAATAGTAAATATCAATATTTATGATGAATGTACAAATAATAATAATTAAAATTATATCGTATATGTTATTAAATAAGAATAAATGTTTTTGTAAATCTGCTTCTCCATTTGCCATAAAAGGTATTACTAAAGATAATAGCATTGAAATAAATAATGTTAAATATATTAATGTATTTAATATAGACATATCATATAATAATATTTCATGTGGTAAGTTATCTTTAAAAATTCTTTTTATGTATTTTATTAAATTTATTATAATGTAGCATGCGGCTAGTATACATATTAAAATAAATAACCCTGGTGCAGTTATATTTATAGAGCTTCTTAAATTACTCCACAATGACAAGTTATTATTAACATCTCCTTGATTATGGTTAAATTCTTCATAATTGCCTAAATAAGTAAGTTGAATATGTTTTGCTTCATTTAAAGAGATATTTATTTTTTCAATTAATCTTTTTGGATGTGTTAAATAATATTTTGCAGTATTAATATTTGCAATATCTTTATATACTGATTCTGAATAATCATTTGTATAAATTGAATATTTATTTAAAGGGTTATATGCTATTGTATTTGTATAGGTTACATATCTTCCATTTATATTCAATTCAGCTAAATCATTTTTTGGTTCATTAGATCCTTTTAATACTCCATAAAATACAGTATTATAATTTGCAATATTTGTCATCCATGCGGGAATGTGCATTAGTTGTGTTACTGAAAGTGTTATCGATGCACAGCCTAAAATTATTAATAATACTTTTGAAATATTTTTAGCAGTTAATATTGTTATTATTATTCCTGTTATAGCAAAAATTATTCCTATTGGTATATTTGCTGTTTTTGCTGTTGCAAATATAAATGTAAATATAAAGAATACAGCTAATAGTATGAAATTTGAGCTAGTTAATCTTTCTCCTTGTTTAAAACATTGCACTGTATACAATAATATTGATGTTATAAGCATAAAAGAGCAATATTGTAATGCTTCTCCATACATTGAATTAAAATAAATTATATATCCTAAATCTAAAAATACGAAACTAAGAACTATAAGTATTAAAATATTTTTGATTAAGTTTCCAGTTCTAAATGATTTATATAACAACCAAAATGCGAAAGCAAAGATCAGAATATATTGTATATCTAAAAAGAACATTGAAAAATGTGTTGGATCTAAATCAAATATAATATTAAATATGTAGTTAGATGTTTTAGCTATATTTATAAAGAATAATTGACTAGATGAATAGTCTATATTTTGATAAATGTTTTCTTGCCATATTTCAATTAAAGCTTCAAAAAAAGTATTATTAGTAATATCCATAATATATTCACTTTGGTAGAAATATTTTGCATTATTAGGGTTTATACTTGTTAGAGATGTTGGTTCTAATACTCTCGCAAAATCTCCATTATCTGCAATACCTGTTTTTTCTGGTATATTTAATATTAATAAACATATTATAGTTACTGCTATAATTAGGATTATACTTTTTAAAGAACCTAAATCTTTATCCATAATGTCACCTCTATGAATAATATATTATATATTTTTATAAAATACAAGTAAATCGTTGAAGTTTTGAAAGGTATAATATATATTTATGATGGTGATAATTATGGGAAATAAGAATTTTTGGATATTATTTATATTTATATTATCTGGATTAGTATTGGGTGGCTTGTTAGGAGAAGTTGCAGGAAAAATTGAATGGTTGTGGTGGCTTGGATATGGTCAAGAATTCGGCTTTTCAACGCCCTTTATATTAGATTTAGGTGTTTTTGTATTAACTCTAGGTTTAATTGTTAAAATTAATATAGCAAGTATTATTGGTTTAATACTTGGGGTTATATTATATAGATTTTTTGTAAAATAAGAGGAGGAGTGAAGAATGAAACCAGCATTAATAATAATTGAAGGTGCTCAAGGCGTTGGAAAAACTACAGTTACAGATTATATAAGAAATAAAATGCCATATACTAATTTATACAGATTATCTGGACATTCAGATATAACTAGAGAAGGATATAATAAATCTAAGAAAATGTATAATGATTTATTTGAGTATATGAAAAATCTTGAAAACACAGATGTAAATCTTTTATTTGATAGAACTTTTTTCTCTGAAGAAGTATATACAAGATTAGGGTATAAAGAGTATTCTTTTACAGATTTATATGAAGAATTGCTTGTTAAATTAAATAATTTAGATTTTGTTATTTATTATTTTGTACTTTATTTAAAAGATGAAGAATTATTTAAAGAAAGATTAGATAGAAAAGATAAAGCAAAAGTTAAATATGTTGATTTTGATAT
>JAQVRJ010000029.1 GCA_028701115.1 Clostridia bacterium | reverse complement strand
AAGTTTTTATTTCAGATTTTATATCAAGTTACAATTAAATATTTGAAAAGTTTAAATGATATTATTAAAAAAGTAGATGTTTTAGAAGAAGAATTAAAAGATGAATTAGATAATAAAGAAATACTAAAAATGTTATCATTATCAAAAGGATTAGTGTATTATTCAACTTCTCTGCAATCCAATGAATTGGTTTTTGAAAGAATATTTAGTTCAAAAATGTTAAATATATATGAAGATGAAAAAGAGTTATTAGCAGATGTAATAGTTGAAAATAAACAAGCTATTGAAATGACAAAAATATATTCAGGTATTTTAAATAGTGCAACTGAAACATATTCATCATTAATATCTAATAATTTAAACGTAGTGATGAAGTTTTTAGCGGCTATAACAATTGTGTTATCAATACCAACAATGATAGCGAGTTTATTTGGGATGAATGTTACATTACCATATAGTTCTACAGACCCATTATCTTTTGCTTATATATTAATTATTTCATTTATAATAGCTATATTAGTTTTATTGTTATTGAAATATAAAAAAATGCTATAATTTTATTGACATGCAAACATAAGTTTGGTATAATCCTATCAGAGGTGATGAAATGAAGAAAGAATTATCTGATAAACAGCAATTAATTTTACAATTTGTGAAAAAAGAAATCGAAGACAATGGATATCCGCCAACAGTAAGAGAGATTTGTAAAGCTGTTGGATTAAGCTCAACATCAACTGTTCATGCACATTTAGAAGTATTATCTAAAAAAGGATATATACAAAAAAATGCTTTAAAACCTAGAGCGTTAAGAGTATTAGTGGGAGGTAATAAACCAACTACTAAAGAAACATATAATGCAAAAGAAATGGTAGACATACCTATAGTAGGTAAGATAACTGCTGGAGCACCAATATTAGCAGTTGAAAATATTGAAGATACATTTCCAATACCTGTTGATTTTGTTGGTAATTCAGAATCATTTATGCTTAGGGTAAAAGGTGAAAGTATGATAGAAGCTGGTATATTAGATGGGGATTTAATACTAGTTAGAAAACAAAATACTGCAAATAATGGGGAAATAGTTGTTGCTTTAATTGATGATTCAGCAACAGTTAAAACATTTTACAAGGAAAAAAATTATATAAGATTACAACCACAAAATAGTTCAATGGAACCAATTATTGTGGAGGATTGTTATATATTAGGTAAGGTTTCTGGCGTATTTAGAAAACTATAAGGAGATATTAATGTCTAGAAAAAAAGGTATGACATTATTGATGCTAATTATTTATATTGTAGTAGCTATGATAATCGTTTCTGCTATAATTTTTAATATAAGCAATAGTAATGATATTATAAATATAAATAAATATACTTTTCAAGCTACTATGCAAGAATATATAAATCAATATGATTCAATGAAATCTTATTATAAGTTAAAAGGTGAATTTGTAAGTAACTTATCAATAAGAAATTCTGAAGAAGATATTTATTATAGAACAATATCTGATTATATTACGACAATGACCAATGAGCATAAAAGTTTTTTGTGTATTTATAATGGCGAATTATGTTATTATGGATTAGATGAAAATGATATAAGAGAAGCATATTTAATAGAAATTGGTATAAATGAAGCTAGTAATTAGTTATATGTATTGTAAATATGGTTAGAATTTATTCTAACCATATTAAATTTAAAATGGAGTGTTTAGAATGAAGATAATAGAACAATTAATTAATGAATTTAAATTAAAAAGTTTTCAAGCTGAAAATGCTATTAAGCTAATTGATGAAGGAAATACAATTCCTTTTATTGCAAGATATCGTAAAGAAGCAACAGGAGAAATGGATGATATAGTTCTTAGAGATTTTTATGATAGATTAATATATTTAAGAAACCTTGAAGAAAGAAGAGAAGAAGTTATTCGTTTAATTGAAGAGCAAGGTAAAATGACAGATGAATTATTAAATAGTATTAATAATGCTAAAACAATGACAGAAATAGAAGATTTATACAGACCATATAGACAAAAAAAGAAAACAAGAGCAACAATTGCAAAAGCAAAAGGGTTAGAGCCATTGTCTGAGATTATTTATGCTCAAGATATAAAGTTTGGTAGTGTTGATGACATAGCTAAAGAATACATAAATGAAGATCTTGAAGTATTAACTTGTGAAGATGCTATAAATGGCGCATTAGATATAATAGCTGAAAATATTTCAGACAATGCTGATTATAGAAAATATATTAGACTATTAACATATAACGAAGGTGAACTTTTTTCTAAGGCAACAAATCTTGAAGAAAAAACAGTTTATGATATGTATTATGATTATTCTGAAGCAGTTTCAAAGATACCAGGACATAGAATATTAGCAATGAATAGAGGAGAAAATGAAAAAGCATTAAAAGTTACATTAAATTCTCCAGTAGATAAAATTATAGATTATTTAAAAGGTAAAATTATAAAACCAGATAATATATTTATTCCATATTTAGAGACATGTATTGAAGATTCATATAAAAGATTAATAGAACCATCAATTGAAAGAGAAGTACGTTCTGATAAATTTGAAGTAGCTTGCGATAATGCTATAAGAGTATTTGGTGTTAATGTTAAAAACTTATTATTACAACAACCAATGAAAGATATGGTGGTTATGGGATTTGATCCAGCCTATAGAACTGGTTGTAAAATTGCAGTAATTGATGAAACAGGTAAGTTGTTAACAACAACAACGGTATATCCAACTGAACCACAAAATAAAGTTGATGAATCTAAAAAAGAATTATTAGGTCTAATTGAAAAATACAATATAAATATGATTGCTATAGGTAATGGTACTGCCTCCAGAGAATCAGAGAAGTTTGTAGCAGACATGATTAAAGAAGCAAAGCATGATGTATATTATGCTATTGTTAGTGAAGCGGGTGCATCTGTATACTCTGCATCTAAGCTTGCAACAGAAGAATATCCAGATATAAATGTTTCTTTAAGAGGTGCTATTTCAATTGCAAGAAGATTGCAAGATCCATTATCTGAATTGGTAAAAATTGATCCAAAGAGTATAGGTGTTGGACAATATCAACATGATGTAAATCAAAAGAAATTAAGTGAGGCTTTAACTGGAGTTGTTGAAGATTCTGTAAATAAAGTTGGAGTAAACTTGAATATTGCAACACCAACATTACTATCATATGTATCAGGTATAAATAAAGGTATTGCTCAAAATATTGTAAAATATAGGGAAGAGAATGGTAAATTTGAAAAAAGAAGTCAATTATTAAAAGTTGCAAAACTTGGAAAAGCTTGTTATACACAATGCGCAGGTTTTTTAAGAATACCTGATGCTAAATATGTCTTAGATAATACTGCTGTGCATCCAGAATCATATGAGATAGCAGAAAATTTAATTAAATCAATTGGTTATGATATTAAGAAGATAAATAAAAATGATTTACAAGAATTTAAAGTAAAACTAGATGAAATTAATGTTGATGAAATGGCACAAAAACTTAATGTTGGTGTTCCGACATTAAAGGACATTATTGAAGAAATAAAGAAACCAGGTAGAGATCCTAGAGAAGATATGCCTAAACTTGTATTAAGAAATGATGTATTATCTATAGATGATTTATATGTAGATTTAGTATTAGATGGTACAGTTAGAAATGTAATAGATTTTGGTGTATTTGTGGATATAGGAATAAAAAATGATGGATTGGTACATATTTCTGAAATGAGTAATAGTTATGTAAAAGACCCCAATAATATTGTTCAGGTAGGAGATATAGTAAAAGTAAAAGTTATAGCTATAGATAAAGAAAAAGGTAAAGTTAGTTTAAGTATGAAACAAGTTCAAAAAGAAGAAAAAGAATCATAATAGTAAGCTTAATATTTTATTGTAATAATATAAGATTAACTAAATTGAAAAAAACATATCAAATTTATTGATATGTTTTTTTGTTTATATATATTTATCTAGTTTTTAAACATTTCTTTTATTGAACCTAATGATGCTAATGTAGCAGTAGCTTCAAATGGAATAAATACTTTATTTGCAGCACCATCAGAAATTTTTTCCAATGCTTCTAATGATTTAATTGCAACTAATCTATCATCTGGACCAGCATTTTTAATTGCATTGTAAACTAAATCAACTTCAGTAGCTTTAGCTTCAGCAACTTCTTTAATTCCTCTTGCTTCACCTTGTGCTTCTAATATTTTAGCTTCTTTATATCCTTCAGCTACTGTAATATTAGCTTGCTTTTCAGCTTCTGCATTAAGAATTCTAGCTTGTTTTTCACCTTCAGCTCTTGTAATAGCAGATTGTCTTTGTCCTTCAGCTTCAAGAATAACAGCTCTTTTATTTCTTTCGGCATTCATTTGTTTTTCCATTGCATCTCTAATATCTTTTGGTGGGTTGATATCTTTAATTTCAACTCTTGTAACTTTACAGCCCCATTTATCTGTAGCGCTGTCTAATATTTCTCTTAATTGAATGTTAATATTTTCCCTAGAACTAAATGTATTATCTAAATCCATTTTACCAACAATATCACGAATTGTTGTTATAGCTAAATATCCAATACCTTTTTGTAGGTTTTCAATTTCATAAACAGCAGCTCTTGGATCTGTTACTTGATAAAATACAACTGTATCTATTGTAATAGTAACATTATCCTTTGTGATAACGCCTTGTGGTGGAATATCCATTGTTTGTTCTTTTAAACTAATTTTTGCCCTAACTTGTTCTATAAATGGCCATATAATAACCAAACCAGCATCTGCAACTTTACTAAATCTACCTAATCTTTCAATTATATATACTTCTGATTGTCTAACAATTTTAATAGAAGCAAATGCTATAATCACTATTATTACAAATAGTATAATTAATCCTTCCATTTAATCAACCTCCTAATTTATTTTTTTAACAATTACTTTAACGCCTTCAACTTTTAATATTTCAACTTGTGTTCCAACAGGTATTATTTCGTTATTTTCTGAAACAGCAGCCCAAATATCACTACCAACCTTTATTTGACCAATACCTTTTGTAATATTTATTTCAGTTGTAACTATTGCTGTTTTACCAATAACAGTATAAACATTTGTATTAACCATTTTTTCTTTAAGCACATATTTATTAATTAAAGGTTTTGTTCCTATTAATAATATTACTGAAATAATAATAAATGTAATGATTTGAATTAATAATGAATCTGTAAAAAAGCTTAATACCATGGCACAAAGTCCTGCAACTCCAAACCAAAATACTAGGAATCCAGCAGTAAATATTTCAATAATAAACATTAATCCTGAAAGAATTAACCAACCAATCCATAATTCCATTTTTTCACCCCTTTCATTAATAAATAATATATTATTACAATTTTATTATATAACATATGAAACAAAAATTAAAGACTTTTTAATAATTATTTAATATATTTTAATATATAAAAATTATGTTGAAATATGTTAAAAATATTATATCGTATTTTTTATTAGCTATTGTTTTTTTGAGGATTTTGTAATATATTTATATTGAAAAAGAGGCGAATGAATATGGATAATGTTAAAAAAATAGCATTAGCAATTATATTATTAGTAGTAATTATTGTTGTAGTATTTGGTATATCAAAGATATTACCACGATACTATAATCCATATGCAGAAAATAATATACTAGAAAAAGTTAGCTTGGTTGTTGGCATAAAAGATGAAACAGATAGATTAGTAGATGATATAATTGTAAAAAATAATAGAATATTATTTTCGTATGCTAATCTTAATAGATTTATAGATGCATATATACAAAAAGATGAAAAATATAATCAAATAATAACAAATTCAAAAACTAGTGTTGCAATTATTGATTTAGAAAACAAAAAAATAAGAAGCCTATTATCTAATAGTTGGGAAGATATATATATTGAAACGAAAGATGGTATAACATATTTTGATATTAAAGAGTTGACCAATATATATAATATTAATGTTAAATATGTCAAAGAAACTAATTTAGTTAAGATTTCGAAAGATATTCATACATATAAAGTTGGGAATATATCTGAAAAAACTGATTTAAAATATTTACCATCATTTATTAGTGCTACAATTGGTTCATTAGATGCAAAATCCAGTGTATATATAGTTAAAGATGACAAAGACTATTTTCAAGTATTAGATTCTATGGGGAGATTTGGATATATAAAACAAAATGAAGTAAATAATATAAAAACAGTTAATAATTACAAATCAAGCTTTGTATATGATGAAAAAATAAGTATGTTATGGGATTATATGTATTCAATATCTCCTGATAGATCTACTGAAAAGAAAATTGATGCAGTAAATATTATATCACCAACATGGATTGATTTATTAAATGATGAATGCGATTTATATGATAAAACAGATAGTACATATCTTGAATGGGCTAAAAAGCAAGGTTATGATGTATGGCCAATGATTGCAAATAATTCTAAAATTGAATTAACACATACAATAATGAGTGATTCTCAATTAAGAGAAAAATTAGTTAGTAATATTGTAAATATATGTAAGAAATATAGTTTTAATGGTATAAATGTTGATTTCGAAAATATGTATAAAGAAGATGTAGATTTGTATTCACAATTTATTAGGGAATTGACAGTAGCTTTGCATGAAATAAATGTTTTTGTTTCTGTTGATGTAACTGTACCAGATGGTAGTGATACATGGTCTTTGTGTTTTGATAGACAAGCTATTGGAGATGCTGCAGATTATGTTGTATTAATGGCATATGATCAAACATCTGGTTCAAGTAATAAGCCGGGTTCAAATTCAGCTAAAAATTGGATAGAAAAAAATATTAAAAAAGTAACTGAATTTGTAGACAATAAAAAATTAGTAATTGCATTGCCATTTTATACAAGAGCATGGAAAGATACTGGATATAATGTAACATCATCAGTTGTTAATATGAATAGTATAGATATGTATGTTAAAGTATATTTTTCAAAGAATCATACTAAAACATGGCTTCAAGATGAAGGACAGTATTTATATGAGGATATTATAAATGGAATAACAATGTCTTTATGGTCGGAAGATTTAAAATCATATGAAGAAAAAATAAAATTAATTAAGCAATATGAAGTAGCTGGTCTAGCTTTTTGGGAAGCGGATAGAGAAGATAGTAATGTGTGGAATATAATAAATCAATATTTAATGTAAAACAGGAAAAAAATGTTAACATATTAATTTTTATGAAATTAGAAGTTTAATAAAGATAAAGCCTGTAAACATTAGTTATTAAAGATTTTTGAAATATATTAGCATTAAATGAAATATTAATTTCAAAATTTTGGAAAATAAATAGAAGTAAAATTATCAAAAATGCTTGACAAAACATCAAAAATAGTTTAATATATCAAAATATAAACCATATTTTAAAATAAAGGGGAAATGCATAATGTCAAAGGAAATTATTTTAACTGAATCGGGCTTAAAAAAGCTTGAGGAAGAATTAACATATTTAAAAGGTGAAAAAAGACAAGAGATATCTGAAAGAATAAAGGTAGCTTTAGGTTTTGGCGATTTATCGGAAAATTCTGAATACGATGAAGCTAAAAACGAACAAGGATTATTAGAAATGAAGATATCACAATTAGAAGAAAAATTAAGAAATGCTACTGTAATGGATGATGATGATATTTCTACAGAAGTTGTAAGTGTAGGTACAAGAGTAAAACTATTAGATTTAGATGAAGATGAAAAATTGGAATATTCTATAGTTGGTGTTAATGAAGTTGATTTAGATAATAATATGATATCTAATGAATCTCCAATAGCATTAGGAATTATAGGAAAGAAAAAAGGTCAAATAGTTGATGTTTCTGTGCCATCTGGTGCAACTTTAAAATTTAAGATATTAAAAATTGAAAAAATATAGTAATTAATAATTGCGATGAAAAAGAAGAGTAACTAAATGAAATTTTAAGAGAGTTAGCGAATGGTGAGAGCTAATAATGTAATTTAATGAAGGAACTTTTGAGCAATATAAAGATCAAAGAGGATATATGGACACATATATCAATTTGGGTGGAACCGCGGAATGTATAAAACACTTCGTCCCTTTTAGGGATTGTAGTGTTTTTTGTTATATATTTAAAGGAGGATAGAAAAATGGAAAAAAGTATGGAAAAAATAGTTAATTTGTGTAAGGGTAGAGGTTATGTTTATCCAGGTTCAGAAATTTATGGAGGTTTGTCTAATAGTTGGGATTATGGTCCTTTAGGTGTAGAATTTAAAAATAATATTAAAAGAGCTTGGATGAAAAAATTTGTTCAAGAAACTAAATATAATGTTGGATTAGATGCTGCTATTCTTATGAATCCTAAAACATGGGTTGCATCAGGACATGTTGGAGGATTTAGTGACCCATTAATTGATTGCAAAGCTTGTAAAACAAGGCATAGAGCAGATAAGATAATTGAAGATTGGATAACTGCAAATAATATTGATGAACACATTGAAGGTTGGAAAGATGAAAAATTAATACAATATATTAAAGATAATAATATAGTTTGTCCTAATTGTGGTAAATTAGATTTTACAGAAATAAGAAAATTTAATTTAATGTTTAAGACATTTCAAGGCGTAACTGAAGATTCAAAATCTGAAATATATTTAAGACCAGAAACAGCGCAGGGTATATTTGTAAATTTTAAAAATGTTTTAAGAACAACAAGAAGAAAATTACCTATGGGTATTGGACAAGTTGGAAAATCTTTTAGAAATGAAATAACACCAGGAAACTTCATATTTAGAATTAGAGAATTTGAACAAATGGAATTAGAGTTCTTTTGTAAACCAGGTACTGATTTAGAATGGTTTGCATATTGGAAAAAGTATTGTATGGATTGGTTATTATCTTTAGGATTAAAACCAGAAGAATTAAGATATAGAGATCATACAAAAGAAGAATTAAGTCATTATAGTAATGCTACAACGGATATAGAATTTATATTTCCATTTGGTTGGGGAGAATTATGGGGTATTGCAGATAGAACAGATTATGATTTAAAACAACATGCGCAATTCTCAGGAGAAGATTTTACATATTTAGATCAAGAAACAACTGAAAGATATGTACCATATTGTATAGAACCATCATTAGGAGCAGATAGAGTTACATTGGCATTTTTATCTTCAGCATATTGTGAAGAAGAAATAGCAGAAGGAGATACACGTGTTTTATTAAAATTACATCCTGCATTGGCACCATATAAAGCTTGCATATTACCTTTGTCAAAGAAATTAAGTGATAAAGCATCAGAAATTTATACAAATTTATCTAAAAAATTTATGTGTGAATATGATGAATCTGGTAGTATAGGTAAGAGGTATAGAAGATGTGATGAAATAGGTACACCATATTGTATAACTGTTGATTTTGATACTGAAACAGATAATACAGTTACCGTAAGGGATAGAGACTCAATGGAACAAGTACGTATTAAAATTGATGAATTAGAGGATTATATTTCAAAAAAAATTGAATTTTAAGGAGTGAAATATGTTATTAAATGTTAATGATATACGAAAATTAAATTCAAAAAATGAAGATATGTCATATGTTATTGTTGAAAAATGTATTGAAAAGTTTTTTAATGATTTAGTGAAATGTTATGGAATTTTAAATCAAAATTTTATACTTATAGATTCTGCATATTTGCCATATCAGTATTTAAGTGTTTCGGTTATAGAAAAAGTAATTGTATTACTGGAATGCGAATTAGGTTATTCTATTATCGTGCAAAAATTGAATAATAACAATAAAGGATATATAAATGGTGATTTAATACAAATTTTATTGTTTGATCCAGATGATTATAAAGAAGATGAGGTAAATATTCAATTAAATTCAATAACAGCTCCAGCATTGTATTCAACATTTAATGAATTTAATAATTTATATGGTACAGTAAAAGAAGAAATATATATGACATGTAATAATAGATTTTTATTAAATGAAAAAATAAATAAAATTTGAAAAATTTTGTTTATTGTAGTATAATATATTCATGACAATTAAAGTTTTGCAGTTGGAATGTAGTAATTTAGTACATTCAGATGAAAGAATTAAACAATTTGTTAATAATTTTGTTGATGAATTTGTTGAGATTTCTAAAGTAAAAAATTACAGATATGGTTTAATTTCAACATTTGATGATAACATACATAAAATGGTTGAAGATTATATTGAAAAGTATTTTGTTGATAATCCTTATTTATTAACTTATAGTATTTTTATACGTGTATTTGATAATGATGAGGGATATGACAAGTATTTTAATGATATGATTAAGTATGTACCTAAAGATTCTAAATACATTAATTATTTAAAAGCTTATCAGTTTAATGATAAAGTGGATAATGCAAAAATTAATGTTTTATTCATGGGAATAGAAGCTGATAATATTGAAACAATTAAAGAATGGAATTTTTATGTATTAATAAAAATATAGAAAGATGATTTTATCTTTCTATATTTTTTTAAATAAGGTTTTATTTTGAGAAGAAAGAAAAACTACATAATACATTATGTCAACTGGGTATTGTATAATTGAACCTTTCAATACTACTCTTAAATTAAAGGGTAGTAAAAAGGGGTTTTCAAAAAAAGTATTTTAAAATAGTAATGGTATATAATTATCATTACTATTTTTTACCAATATTTATTGCTATTTATAGAATTTAATGGTATAATATGAATATGTTAAACGAAATTAAAAATGTCGAGTATCGTAATTTACGATTAGACCCTGGTGGTGTTTGTTATACTTTTAATGATATATTTAAAGGTATGTTAAAAATGTGCCATGGTGTTGATAGATTGTCAGAAGATATTTTACTAAAGAATTGTGTTACAAAGATAGAGAAGGTTGTAATGTTAACACCATTAGTATTATATCAAGAAATAGTAGTAAGTTGTTTCAGAGAGAAAACAGCTAGAAATAATATTGATAAATATTCTTCAAGGAATTTTGATATTATTGTTGATTATTTTTCTAATGAGTCTGCA
>JAQVRJ010000028.1 GCA_028701115.1 Clostridia bacterium | reverse complement strand
AAATAAATTTATATTTTATATATAATACTTGCAAATATTTACTTATCATGGTATAATTATTGCCGTATAAAGCACATACGACTAATTAATAGGTAGTGCATAATGGTCCCTATTAGTGTTCGATCTCGTATGGAAGAATAACTCGGAGGTGTATATTATGGCAGTAGTTGCAATGAAAAAATTACTAGAAGCAGGTGTTCATTTTGGACATCAGACAAAAAGATGGAATCCTAAAATGGGTAAGTACATTTTTACAGCAAGAAATGGTATTCATATCGTTGACTTGCAAAAAGTATCAAAAAGTTTAGATGAAGCATATGAATTTGTTAAGGAATGTGTAGCAAATGATGCAGATATAATCTTTGTTGGTACAAAGAAACAAGCACAAGATAGTGTTAGAGAAGAAGCTGAAAGATGTGGAATGAGTTATGTAAACGAAAGATGGTTAGGTGGTACATTAACAAATTTCAAAACTATCAGAAAAAGAGTTTACAGACTTGAAGATTTAAATAAAATGGAAGTTGAAGGAAAATTTGATCTTTTACCTAAGAAAGAAGTTGTTAAACTTAAATTAGAAAGAGAAAAATTAGCAAAATATTTAACTGGTATTAAAGATATGAAAAGATTACCAGGTGTAATGTTTGTTATAGATCCTAAAAAAGAAAAAATAGCAATATTAGAAGCACGAAAATTAAAAATACCTGTAGTAGGTTTAGTTGATACAAACTGTGATCCAGATGATGTTGATGTAATAATTCCAGGTAATGATGATGCTGTTAGATCAGTAAAATTAATTGTTGAAGCAATTGCTAATGCAGTAATTGAAGCAAAGCAAGGTGAAAGTTTTGTTCCTCATAATGAAGAAGAGGATGATGTAAAATCTGCAGAAGTTGCTGAAGCATTGAATAATGTTGAAGAAGATAATAAATAATAATATATGAAAGGTGGAGTATATAATGGTAACTGCCGAATTAGTAAAAGAATTAAGAGAATCAACTGGAGCTGGAATGATGGAATGTAAAAAAGTTCTTGTTGAAACAAATGGAGATTTAGCAAAAGCTGCTGAATTATTACGTGAAAGAGGTATTGCAAAAGCAGCTAAAAAATCAGGAAGAATTGCTGCTGAAGGTTTAGTAGATAGCTATATTCATGGTGATGGAAGAATTGGTGTTTTATTAGAAGTTAATATTGAAACAGATTTTGCTGCTAAAAATGAACAATTCAAATCTTTTGTAAAAGATATTGCAATGCATATTGCAGCTGCAGCTCCTGAATATGTTAGAAGAGAAGAAGTTCCAGCTGAAGTTTTACAAAAGGAAATGGAAATTTTAAAAGCTCAAGCCATTAATGAAGGAAAACCTGCAGATATTGCTGAAAAAATAGTTCAAGGTAGAATTGGAAAATTCTATTCTGAAATTTGTTTATTAGAGCAACCATATGTAAAAGATCCAGATATGACAGTCGAAAAATATGTTGCATCTTTTATAGCTACTATTGGTGAAAATATTAACATTAGAAGATTTGTAAGATATGAAAGAGGCGAAGGATTAGAGAAAAAAGAAGAAAACTTTGCTGATGAAGTTATGAAACAAATAAATGGATAAATAATTAAGGACAATTTTATTGTCCTTTTTTGTAATTAAAAATTAGGAGGATTATTTATGAAATTTAAAAGAGTACTAATTAAAATCAGTGGAGAAGCAATAGCTGGAGAAAATGGATATGGTATAAATGAAGATGTTTTAAGAAGTATTTGTGAAGGTATAAAAGAAGCATATAAAACAGGTGTAGATATCGCTATTGTTATTGGTGGTGGAAACATTTGGAGAGGTAAGAATGGGAAAAAAATGGATAGAACAACATCAGATCATATGGGAATGCTTGCAACTATAATAAATGGGTTAGCTTTGCAAGCTGAATTAGATGATTTAGGTGTAGATACAAGATTACAAACATCAATTGAAATGAGAGAAATAGCTGAACAACATATTAGGAAAAAAGCAATAAGACATTTAGAAAAAAGAAGAGTAGTAATATTTGCAGGTGGAACAGGTAATGCATTTTTTACTACAGATACAGGTGCAGCATTAAGAGCTGCAGAAATAAACGCAGATGCAATATTGCTTGCAAAAAGTGTTGATGCAGTTTATGATTCAGATCCAAAATTAAATCCTGATGCAAAAAGATATGATGAAATTTCATATGAAGATATATTGAATAAAAAGTTAAGAGTAATGGATTTAACAGCAGTATCGTTATGTATGGATAATAAAATTCCAATATATTTATTTAGTATACTTGAGCCTCAAAATATAGTAAGAATACTAAATGGTGAAGAAATAGGGACTAAAATTAGTTAATATAAATAATGAATTAAGTGTTTTTATGCTTAATTCATTATTTTTAATATATATCTATTGTTATTTAAAAGATATAAGTGTATAATATATAATTGTTGATTCCGGAGGTAAAATGGAAAGAATAAAAGAAAAAATAGAAAGTTTAATTGAAAAAAATTTGTATAAAACAATGAGATTTAAAGAAATTGCTAAAGTAACTGGAATAAAAGGAAAAGAAATGGAAATGCAATTAGAAAAAGTTTTAGCAATATTACAAGAAGAGGGAATATTATACAGAAATGAAAAAAAAGATTTTGCATTAGTCAAAGATTCAGGATATGTTTTAGGCACTTTTGGAGCAAACCAAAGAGGCTTTGGTTTTGTTGCGGTTGAAGGATCTGACGATGATATATTTATATTTAAAGATAATACAAATTTTGCTATGAATGGTGATACTGTATTAGTACAAATAATAAAAGAAAAAGAAGTAGGTACAGATAAAAAATCAGAAGGCAAAGTCATATCTATTGTTAAAAGAGCAAAAGATGTAATAATTGGTAAATTAGAATTATCTAAAAATTTTGGGTTTGTTGTACCTGATGATATGAAACTTCTATATGATATATATATACCAAAAGAAGGTTTAAATGGTGCAAAAAATAATCAAAAAGTTATCGCTAAAATACTTAGATGGCCAGATAAAGAAAAAAAGGCTAGTGGAATAATATTAGAAGTATTGGGTGATGAAGGAGATCCTAAACTTGATTTTGTGTCTGTTTTAAGAATGTATAACATAAAAGAAGAATTTTCTGAAGATACTATTAATGAAGTTAAAAATATGCAATTAGACATTAATGAAAAAGAACTAGCAATAAGAAAAGATTTAAGAAATGAATTAATAATGACAATAGATAGTGCAGATACAAAGGATATTGATGATGCTATAAGTGTTAAGAAAATATCTGACAATGAATATGAATTAGGTGTACATATTGCAGATGTTAGCCATTATGTTCAAGAAGGTACAAGTTTAAATGATGAGGCTATAGAAAGAGCAACTAGTGTGTATTTAATTAATAAAGTTGTTCCTATGTTACCCCAAAAACTATCAAATGGTTTATGTAGTTTAAATGAAGGTGAAGATAGATTTGCTGTTTCTTGTATTATGAAAATAAATAAGAACGGTGATATTATTGATAATGAAATTTGTAAATCTATAATTCATTCTGGCAAAAAGGGTGTTTATTCAGAAATAAATGATATTATAGATAAAAAAGCTGATGCCAAATATTTAGAATATGAAAAGTTTTTACCAACAATTGAAACAATGAAAGAGTTACAAAAAATATTGTGGGCAAAAAGAGAAAAAAGAGGTAGTATAGAATTTGATTTATATGAATCAAAGATAATACTTGATGATAATGATGTTGCTGTAGGTATAGCAAAAAAAGATAGAGGTTTATCTGAAAAAATTATCGAAGAATTTATGTTAGCAGCAAACGAAACTGTTGCAGAAGTATTTAATAAAATGGATATGCCATTTATATATCGTATACATGAAGAGCCAGATCCAGAAAAGTTATATACATTAACAAAAGTGTTAAATAATTTAAACATAAAATTTAAATTGAATAAGGAAGATATAAAACCAAAAGATATTCAAAAAATATTATTAGATGTTAAGGATGATTCTCAAAGTAAAACAATTGGTATGTTAACATTGAGAAGTATGCAACAAGCTAAATATAGTAGCGAAAACAAAGGGCATTTTGGTTTAGCAAATGAATATTATTGTCATTTTACTTCACCAATTAGAAGATATCCAGATTTATTTGTTCATAGGATGATAACAAAAGCTATAGAAAATAAATATAATATAACTGAAAAAATAAAAAAAGTATATGAACATCAAGCAGAAGAATATGCATATATTTCATCTGTTCAAGAGCGTAATGCTGTAGATGCAGAAAGAGAATTTGATGATATTAAAAAATGTGAATATATGCAAGATAAAGTTGGAGAAATATACGATGGTATAATTTCTACATTAACTGGTTTTGGAATGTTTGTAGAATTAGACAATACGATTGAAGGGTTAGTAAGATATGAAGATATGCAAGATGATTATTATCAATTTAATGAGGAAATGATGTGTACAATGGGAGAAAGAACAAATTCAAAATTTGTCGTTGGTGATAGCATTAAAGTTAAGTTAATAAATGTAGATAAAAAATTAAGAAGAATAGATTTTCAAATTGTAAAAGATGAATAATTATGGAAAATTCAAATGTAAATCATTTGAATTTTTATTTTGTTCATCATAATATTATGTAAACGCTTTGATATAAAAATTTGTTAATTTTTGATTTTTTTGGTCAAAGAACTTTAAAAATAAAAGTATTTAGTATAAAATAATATATACAAAACAAAGGAGTAAAAATAAATGAAAAAGAGTTGGACGTATTTAAAACAAGATGAAGAAGAAGTGAAAAGAATAAGTGAAAAGTTTAATGTTTCAACATTAGTTGCTAGAGTTATTATTAATAAAAAATTTAAAAGTGATGAAGATATTGTAAAATATTTACATCCGGATTTAGATAATATTTATGATCCATATTTAATGCAAGATATGGATATAGCAGTTAATAGAATTATAAAGGCCATGAATAACAATGAAAAAGTTGTTGTCTATGGGGATTATGATGTTGATGGTATTACAAGTATAACTATTATTAAGAAATTTTTAAAGGATTTGAATTTTGATGTAGATACATATTTACCTAATAGATTAGATGAGGGATATGGATTAAACATTCAAGCTATAAATAAGTTATTAGAAAAAAACATTGATTTAATAGTAACTGTTGATTGTGGTATTTCTGCAATTGAAGAAGTTGAATATGCACATGAAAAAGGAATTGAAGTATTAGTTACAGATCATCATGAGTGTGCTGAAAAATTACCAAATGCCATAGCTATTGTTAATCCTAAAAGGCCTCAATCAAAATATCCATTTACACAATTAGCTGGTGTAGGCGTAGCATTTAAATTAATACAAGCAATATCTATAAAGTTAAATTTACCAAAAGAAGCATATTTAAAATATATTGATATAGTTTGTATTGGAACTATAGCAGATATTGTACCTTTAATCGATGAAAACAGAGTAATTGCTAAAAATGGTTTGGATGTATTGAAAGATACATCTAATTTAGGTATGAAAGCTTTAATAGAAAAATGCGGATTTAAAAAGATTGATTCAACTATGATATCTTTTGGTTTATCTCCAAGAATAAATGCTTGTGGAAGAATTAGTGATCCACAATTAGCATTAGATTTATTTTTAACTGAAGAGGTTAATGTAGCAAAAGATCTAGCGATTAAATTGGAACAAGCAAATGTTGAAAGACAAAATATAGAAAGAAAAATTTTTGAAGAAGCAAAAGAATATATTGATGAAAATAAAATAAATAATGAACCAATAATAATACTTGGAAATGATAAATGGCATCATGGTGTAATAGGTATTGTTGCATCAAAACTTGTAGATTTATATTCGAAACCATGTATATTAGTTTGTTTTGAAGGGGAAGAGGGTAAAGCTTCTGGAAGAAGTTTACCACATTTTGATTTGTTTAATGCTATATCTAATGTTTCAGATGTTGTTGAAAAATTTGGTGGACATGAGATGGCTGTGGGTTTGACTATTAAAAAAGAAAATTTTGATAAATTTAAAAATAAATTGATAGCATACACAAAAGAAAAAATGGACAAAGAATATGTAAATGAAATTATTATTGATGCAGTAGTAAAAAGTAGTGATATAAAAATTGAGTTAGTAAAAGAATTAAAGGTTTTAGAACCATTTGGTGAAAAAAATACTATGCCTTTATTTGTATATAAAAATTTAAAAATAGATGCTATTAGAACTTTATTTGAAGATCGACATTTAAAATTAAGTTTAAAAGACAATCAAAATATTTATGAAGCTATTGGTTTTAATTTAGGCCATTTAAAGAAATGTTTTTTATGCGGAGATAAAGTAGACATAGTTCATACTATAGAAATAAATGAATTTAATGGGGATAAAAAAATTCAATTTAATATTAAAGATATTATGAAACCAATATAATAGTTAATTATATATAAATAAGGATGGTGAGTTAATAAGTGGTATTAAAAACAATTAAACAACGCATTGGAACAATGCAAATGTCTACAAATTGTTATATTGTTATAGATAATATACAAAAAAGGGCAATGGTTATTGATCCAATTCAAAATGTGAAGAAAATATTAGATATTATTAATTATAATAGTGCTGTACTTGATTATATTGTTATTACTCATGGACATGCAGATCATATAGCTGGTTTGAAAAATATAAAAGAAGTTTGTGATGCTAAGATTTGTATACATAGACTTGATGTAGATGGTTTAAGTAATCAAGATAAAAATTTATGTGAAATTATAGGAATAGATAATCCAAACATTGAACCAGAAGTTCTTTTAGAAGAGAATGATGTAATAACAGTTGGGAGTTTAAGATTTAGAGTAATCCATACACCAGGACATACTGAAGGCTCAATATGTTTATATTCTGAAGGAATTTTATTTTCTGGAGATACATTATTTAAAAGAGCATGGGGAAGAACAGATTTACCAAGTTCAAATTTTCCTCAAATAATAGATTCTATAGATAATAAGTTAATGATATTACCAGATGATACAATAGTATACCCCGGCCATGGAAGAGTAACTGTATTAAAAGATGAGAAAAAGATTTATTTGAATTTAGAACCATATTAATAGAAAGGATAATATATGAGTAAGTTAAGTCCAATGATGCAACAATATATGTCGGTAAAAGAGCAATATCAAGATACAATAATATTATATCGTTTAGGCGATTTTTATGAAATGTTTTTTGATGATGCTATTTTAGCATCTAAAGTTTTGGAAATAACATTAACAGGCAGAGATTGTGGATTAGAAGAAAGAGCTCCTATGTGTGGAGTACCATATCATAGTGTTGATTCATATATTGAAAAGCTTATTACAAATGGATATAAAGTTGCAATATGCGAGCAAATGGAAGATCCTGCAACAGCAAAAGGAATTGTAAAAAGAGATATAGTTAGAATTATTACTCCAGGAACAGTTATAGAAAATAATATGTTGGATGAGCATAAAAACAACTATATTATGATGATATATAAACAAGGAATGTTTTATGGCATTTCTATTTGTGATGTTTCAACTGGATTATTGCAATCAACAAGTATAACAAAAGTTGGTGGTACATATACTTTAATAGACGAAATTGCAAAATATAAACCAACTGAAATAATAGTTAATGATATGCTAATTAAGGATACAGATTTTATTACTTTTTTAAGAAATAAGTTTAATGTTTTTATTAGTCAATATGAAAAAATGACTCAAGATTATTTTTCTAAACTTAATATTGAAAAAGAGTCAAATATTAAAGATTTTGAATTAAGTAAATTAGCTACTAATATTTTGCTATCATATGTTTCAAATACTCAAAAAAATGATTTAGCACATATAGATAAAATTAGTATTTATGAAATAGATTCATATATGCAATTAGATAATAATGCAAGAAGAAATTTAGAAATAGTTGAAACAATAAGAGATAAATCTAAAAAAGGAACTTTATTATGGGTATTAGATAAAACTAATACTGCAATGGGAAGTAGAATGCTAAGAAAATGGGTTGATTCTCCTTTAATAAATATAAAGCAAATACAATTAAGACAAGATGCTCTTGAAGAGTTTAAAAATAATTTAATATCTAGAGGAACATTGAAAGATTATTTTGATAAAGTTTATGATATTGAAAGATTAATATCTAAGGTTGTATACGGAAGTATTAATCCAAGAGATTTAATAGCTTTAAAAAATTCATTAAGGTATTTACCATTTATAAAGCAAGAATTATCAGGATATAAATCAGATATGATAAATACCTTGTATAATGATTTAGATGTCTTAGAAGATATATACACATTAATTGAAGATAGTATTATTGAAGATCCACCAATGCAAATTAAAGAAGGTGGAATAATAAAAAAAGGATATAATTCTGAATTAGATGAATATATTTTAGCAACTACTGAAGGTAAAAAATGGATTATAGAATTAGAGCAACAAGAAAGAGAAAAAACTGGTATTAAAAATTTAAAAGTTGGATATAATAGAATATTTGGTTATTATTTTGAAGTTACAAAATCTAATATCAATATGATACCAGATAGGTATATTAGAAAACAAACTTTAGCAAATTGTGAAAGAGCAATAACACAAGAATTAAAAGAAATTGAAACAAAAATTCTTGGTGCACAAGAAAAAATTTTTGATTTAGAATATAATTTATTTAATGAAATAAAAGATAAAATTTTAAAGGAGATTTTAAGATTAAAACAATCTTCAACTGTAATTGCTAATATAGATGTATTATTATCTTTGGCACAAATAGCAGAAGAAAATAACTATGTAAAACCGATTATAAATGTAGGAGATATTATAGATATAAAAAATGGTAGGCATCCAGTAGTTGAACAAACATTACAACAAGGTTGTTTTGTTGCAAATGATACATATTTAGATACAAATGAAAATCGCTTTCATATTATAACAGGACCTAATATGGCTGGTAAATCTACATATATGAGACAAGTGGCTTTAATTGTTTTGATGGCACAAATAGGTTCTTTTGTTCCAGCATCAAGTGCAATAATTGGAATTGCAGATAAAATATTTACACGAGTTGGTTCAGCTGATGATGTAGCTGGTGGTCAAAGTACATTTATGGTTGAGATGAAAGAAGTAGCAGATATATTGAATAATGCTACAAATAGAAGTTTAATAATATTGGATGAAATAGGAAGAGGTACATCGACATTTGATGGTTTAGCTATTGCATGGGCAACAACTGAATATATTTGTGATAAAGAAAAAATAGGAGCTCGTACATTTTTTGCAACACATTATCATGAGTTAACACAATTAGAAGATACTCTGGATGGTGTTAAGAATTATTCTGTAGAAGTAAAAGACAAAGGCGACGATGTAATCTTTTTAAGGAAAATTATATCAGGTGGGACAAGTCAAAGTTATGGTATACATGTTGCTAAATTAGCAGGAGTACCTGTACAAGTTATTAAAAATGCAAATAAAATATTAAAAGAATTAGCAGATACAGATATTACAAAAAAGGAATTTAAGAAAGGTAATACAATTCAAGATTTATCTCAATATGATTTATTTAATTATAAAGTTGCAGAGATAGCACAAGAGGTTTCAAAACTTAATATTGATGAATTATCTCCAATTGAAGCTTTAAATATTTTACAAAAGTTTAAGGATAAATTAGTTTAGGGAGTTATTATGTCTTCATTTGTTTTAAAATTAATAGCTTTAATAGCAATGACATTTGATCATTTAGGATATGCTATATATAATTCTAGTTCATGGATGAATTATGTAGGAAGAATTGCATTTCCTATTTTTGCTTGGCAGATTACTATTGGATTTGAAAAAACAAGAAATGTAAAAATGTATATTTTTAAGCTTTTTGCAGCAGCTATGATTTCGCAACCAATATATATGTTGTTTTTAAGTAGAATAACTGAGAATATTTATAGTTTAAATATACTATTTACATTATGTTTAGGGTTAATATGTTTATATGTATGGAAAAAGTCAAATTTACTTGGAATTTTAGCTATTTTTATTGCATGTATTATTGCAAATTACTGTCAATTTGATTATGGATATTATGGTATTATTATGATAGTTATATTCTATATTTTTAGAAATAACAATCCTTTAATGATTTTAATGCAGTTAGTTAACTTATTAGTATATTATGTAAACACATTTAATGAAATACAATTATGTAGTATTATTGCTTTTTGTGTTATTTTATTGTATAATGGTAGGCGAGGAAAAAGAATACAATACTTATTTTATGGATTTTATCCATTACATCTGTTAGCAATATATCTAATTGATAAATATTTTTTAGTATAAAACAGGATGATTATTCATCTTGTTTTATATTCTTTTTTAATCTAAATAATATTTTATTATATATATTTATTACAATTGTATTACAATATGATTAATTTTTAAATATTTATTATTTTTTTTCAAAATATATTTTATTTATTTATATGTATATGCTAAAATATTTGTAGAAATAAATAAAATAAAGGAGTGATATTTTTGGGTTCATATTATATTCCAAGAGAGGTAAAAGGAGAGACAAGATTATTTAGAGTGTTTTCTGTTAAAGCTTTAATATATACAATTATTGCAGCAATACCAGGATTGCTTTTGTTTGTAATTTTTAATAGCATTAAGTTAACTGTAATAGGCATTTTCTTTTTAGTTTTTTTTGCACTTATAGGTTTTATTATTGGAACATTCAGAATTCCCAATTTAACATTTGCTCCAATATTTAGAATTTGTAATGGCGAAAAAATAGATGATATTATTATGAGAGCTATTAAGTTTCAAAAGCAAAAGAAAATATATATATATGGAAAGGAGAAAAAATAAATGGAAGAAATAATAATGTATGTATTAATTGGTATAATTGTAACAGCAGTTGTTATACTTGCAATTATTTTAATTACATATGTAAGCAAAAAAGGTCAAGAATATAAAAAAAGTATTGCTAATAAAGTAACAGAGAAAAACATTAGAATGAAAGAAGATATTAGTAAATCAAAAGAAAAGAAAGATTCAAGTATTTCTAAAGATCAAACTAGGACGCAAGAAAATGTCGTAAATAAAAATGATATTAAGAATGTTAATATAGATTATGTTGAAAATTTTTTAGAGTTTGATGAAATATCTGACAATATGATTATTCAAAAAAATGGTGAAAAGTTTTTAATGGTATTAAAATGTCAAGGTATTAATTATGATTTAATGTCTGAAACAGAAATGGTTGCAGTTGAGGAGGGCTTTATAGAATTTTTAAATACATTAAGATTTCCTATACAGTTTTATGTTCAAACTAGTTCATTAGATTTAACAGATAGTATTAGAGAATATAATCAGAAAATAGAAAATCAATATGATGATTTAATGCAA
>JAQVRJ010000027.1 GCA_028701115.1 Clostridia bacterium | reverse complement strand
GAACACATATCATTGCAGATACTCCATATTCTTGAATATTTCTAGCTAAATGTCTTATACCATCACAGTATGTAATTGTTGCGCCACAGTAAATCATTAATAAGAAATTTGTTGTGCATTCAAATGTATGATGTAATGGTAAAAAAGATAATGTTGTATCATTTGAATTAACATCTAAGTATTTCTTGCAATCCATTATATTTGTTACTATATTATGATGAGATAACATTACTGCTTTTGATTGACTTGTTGTACCTGAAGTAAATAATAATATACTGAATTTTTTATTATCTATTTTTATATCATTATAATTTATATTGCAGGCATTTGTTTTTCCTATTTTTAATAATTCAGAATAATTAATAATTTTTTTTTCTTCAACATCATCCATACAAATAAAGTATTTAACAACATTTGTTGGCTCTTCCATTAATTCAAGTATTGTATCTAAATATTCATTACTAAAAATTACAGCTTTCGAATTTGAACGTTCAATTAATGATTTTATTTCTATAGGAGTTAAAGCTTTATCTAAGGGAGATACAACGCCAACTCCGTTAACAATAGCTAAATAGCTTACTGCCCATTCATATCTATTATCTGATATAATATTAATTGTTTCGTCTTTTAAACCTAAGCTTAATAATGCTGTTCCTAAATTTGTAATATCTTCATTATATTTATTAAAAGATATATCAACATATTTTTCTTCTAATTTATTTGGTTTTAATTTAAAAGCGGTTTTGTCTCCAAAAAGCTTTACGGTTTGTGAAAGCATATCTTTTAAATCTATTATTTCTCTTACATCATATAATATTTTACCACCCATTGTGCACTCTCCTAACATATATATATAATACTATAATTTATATAAAAAAACAAGTAAAAAATATTTAATAGTCTTATGCAAAAAATATAAATACGTCTAACAAATTTGCACAAAAGTTAATTGAAAACATTAATAATAATTGATAAATATATATAAGTATGTTATACTTAATAAGTAAATTTAATTTACATATTTACAAGATTAATATCTTGTAGGAGAACTAAAAAATGTCAATAATTGTAATCGTATTGTTTATAGCTGTAATCATCTGTTGTATAATAATAGCTAGGTTCATGTATTTGAAAAATGAAGAAACCGAATTGAAAATCATGGCAACTATTGCCGGAACGGTTATCTGTGTTGTAATTGCATTTGTAATTATCTGGCTGGCATCAATGGTACCTATTGGAGCAGCTACAACTGAAGATTCTTTAGAATCAACAATTGAGATAGTTGCTTTAAATGATAAAACGACATTGGAAGGTGCTATGTACGGAGGGGTATTTATAACCCGTGGTTATATAGATACAATTCCAACATATACTTATTATTATAAAACAGAGAATGGATCTATTAAGTTTGGTCAAATTTCAGCTGAAAGTACTAGTATTTATTATATACTAGATGATAGCTTACCTAGAATTGAAACTTATAAGGTTGTGGAAAGAGGATATACCTTATACCATTTCCCAACAAAGTTTGAAAGAACAACAGAGGTATATTACAAATTATATATACCCCCCAATGCTATTTCAACTGAAATAATACTGGATTTGGAGTAATCAACAAAGACAAAGAATTAATTTTCTTTGTCTTTGTTTTTTAAATGTTATATTTAATGAAAAAAATAATATATTTGAAAATAAGTTGAAAAGTTATTGTTTTTGTGCTATAAATGATATATTAAGTTGGAGGTAACATGGAGAAATTTTTTGATATAAATATAATACAAAATGCAACATTATATAATTTTATTATATATTTTATGATTTATTCCTTTATTGGTTGGATTGTTGAGTCAACATTTAAATCTTTTTTAGAGAAAAAAATTGTAAATAGTGGATTTTTAAATGGTCCTTTTATACCAATTTATGGAGTAGGGGCTATATTAATTATAATATTTATGGCACCATTAAAAGGAAATATAGTGTTATTATTTTTATGTGGATTTGTATTTATGACAATTTTTGAATATATTGTTGGATATGCAATGGAAAAATTGTTTAACATGAAATGGTGGGATTATACAGGTAATTTATTAAATATAAATGGAAGAGTATGTTTAGAAAATTCAATATATTGGGGTGCTTTATCAGTATTTTTAATAACATTTTTTCATCCGGAAATACAAGTATTAGTATCAATGTTGCCAAATGAATTAGGACAAATATTTATAATTATATTTGCAATTTATTTTATATCAGATTATACTTTAACTATTGTAGATTTATTCAATTTACAAGAAAAAGTAAGAAGTTTAGAATATTTTAATATAATTGCAGAAAAATCTAAATTACAAATTGAAAATCTAGAAGAATTAAAAAATAATATTGTTAAGAAATCTAGAAGATTATTAAAAGTATATCCCAAATTAACCTATTTAAAAGTTAATAGATCTTTGAGAGAAGTAGTAAATGATATAAAACATAATATAAGTAATAATATTAAAATGTAAATAATTGGTTAATTAAAAGAAAGGTGAAAAAATGAAAATATTGTTAGATGCAATGGGAGGAGATCATTGCCCAGATGAAGCAATTAAGGGAGCTGTAAGTGCATTAGAAGAAATTGAGAGTAATATTACTTTAGTTGGAAATGAAAAATTGATTATTAAGAAAATCAAGGAGATTTATAATAAAGATAGTATAAAAGAATTATCTCCTAGGTTAGATATAATAAATGCAATGGAAGTTATTGAAAATACAGATAAACCATTAAAGGCAATTAAAATTAAAAAAGATTCTTCAATGGTTAAGGGTTTTAAACTTATGAAAGAAAATCAATATGATGTATTTGTATCTTCTGGAAATACAGGAGCTTTTATGGCTGGTGGAACCCTATTGGTTGGAAGAATTGATGGAATAGATAGACCTGCTTTAACTGCCATTATGCCTGCATATAAAGGATGTTTTATGATAGTTGATGCAGGAGCAAATGCAAACTGTAGATCAGTTAATTTTGTTCAATTTGCACATATGGGAAGTATATATATGAATAAAGTTTTAGGAATTGAAAAACCTAAAGTCGCTTTATTAAATATTGGGGCAGAAGAAGAAAAAGGAACAGAATTACTTAAAGAAACATATCAATTGTTAAAAGTAGATAAAGATATTAATTTTATAGGTAATATTGAAGGAAGATATATTTTTGATGGTTCTGTTGATGTTGTTGTATCTGATGGTTTTACTGGTAATATAGCTATAAAAACATCTGAAGGTATAGGTGCCATGGTATATCAGATATTAAAAGAAGAATTAACAAAAAGTATTATTACAAAATTAGGAGCTATGCTTATAATGAAGGCATTAAAGAATTTTAAAAAGAGATTAGATTATACAGAATATGGAGGTGGAATACTATTAGGATTAGAAAAGCCACTTGTTAAATGCCATGGAGGAGCAAAAGAAAAATCTTTTAAATCTACAATTTTACAAGCGGAAAAGTATGCACAAAGTAATGCCATAAATAATATAAAAGAAGAATTAAAAAAATAGGAAAAAACACTTGACTTTTTATTTAGTATATAATAATGTATAGAAAAAGGAAAATATTGAGGGGAGGTGAACTTATGAGTTCAGAAGCAATATTCGATAAAGTAAAAGAAGTAATAATTGAACAATTAGGTGTTGAAGAGCAATTAGTAAAAGGAGAAGCATCTTTAGTAGATGATTTGGGTGCAGATTCATTAGATATAGTTGAACTAATAATGGCGTTAGAGGAGGAATTTGATTTAGAAATCCCTGATGCTGAAGCAGAAAAAATTGCTACAATTAATGATGTTGTTGAATATATATCAAAAAATCAATAATAGTTATATAAAATTAATTTTAATAAAATTAGAATTAATTTTTTTTATTACAAATAAAAGACATAATTTTAAAATATGTCTTTTTTTGTTACAAAACAATTACATTTTAATTAAGTTTTAAAATAAAAATACAAAAATATTTTATTTTTATTGTTATGTACTATTATATATGATAAAATTTTAAAAAATTTAGTAGATAAAAAACTATTAAATAAAGCAAATTTTTAAAATATTATTATATTTTAGTTGGGTAATTTATGGGGGTAAATTATGAAAATGTTTAACAAAAGAGGTATTACAATGATTGCACTGGTTATTACTATTACAGTATCTTTAATTTTAACTGCTGCAGTTGTTATGACAGGAAGTAACGTTCCAGGAACTGCTGAATTAGCTACGTTTATGAATGATATATCTATACTGCAGGAAAATATATCAACTAAATTAATGACTAATAAGTATAAGGATCCTAATGATCCTTATGCAGAAAATAATAAATGGATAGGTATAATATCTGAAGATTCTTTTGATGAAAATGGAGTGCCTATATTTGATATACCATTATCTCTGGGTGAAGAAACTGTAAATGTTGCAACATTATCAACTGATTTATTAGATTCTGTTTCTATGACCGAAGCTCAGTTAGCTCAATATTATGTTGATGCGCAAGGTAATGTTTATCATCAAGGAAAAACAATTAATGGAGTTACATATTATACAAAAACAATAACAAGTGGAACCCCATCACAAAATATTCCTTCAGATGGTGTAACAACAAGATATATAATAACATTTTATACAAATGGTGGAATAATTAATTCTGGAAGTGTTACACGTTATACCCCTGGAAGTAGTGTAGTATTACCAACTAATGTAACTAAATTAGGATATATATTTGAAGGATGGTATGACAATAATGATTGTACAGGTACAGCTATAACAGAAATATTAGCTGAAGAAACTGGGAATAAAGCATTTTATGCAAAATGGGTTATAGATCCTAATGTAACAATTTCATCGGTAACTTTAAATACTAATGGAGGAACAATTAATTCTGGAAATTTAACAAGTTATGTTGAAGGTACTGGAGCATTATTACCAAGTAATGTAACAAGAACCGGATGGACTTTTGGTGGATGGTACGATAATAGTGGATTATCAGGTAATGTATATACAAGCATAACACAAAGCGATACAGGAAACAAAGTTTTTTATGCAAAATGGATTGAAGCATCGGGAGAAGAAGAAACTCCAACTACAATAACAAGATCTGTATCATTATATACAAATGGTGGAATTATAAATTCAGGGATTATTAATAGTTATATTGAAGGTGTAGGAGCAACATTACCAACAGATATTGTTAAAGATGGATATACTTTTAATGGATGGTATACAAATAGCACTTTTTTAGGAAATCCAGTATATAGTATTACTACGACGGATACAGATAATAAAGTTTTTTATGCAAAATGGACTATAAGTGGTGGAACTAGTACCCCATCAATATCATATAGCGTAACATTAAATTCAAATGGCGGAATTATAATGTCTGGAGACATTTCCAGTTATACAACAGGTACAGCAACAGCATTACCAACAAATGTTGTAAGAGAGGGATATCAATTCGGTGGATGGTTTTCAAGCAGCGCTTTTGTTGGTAGTGCAATAACACATATAAATTCTACGGATACAGGGGATAAGATATATTATGCAAAATGGAATGCTATATATTCAATTTCTTTTGAAACTTTTGGAGGAACAATTAATTCCGGAAATATAAGTAATTATATTTATGGTGTAGGTGCAACATTACCTACAAATGTTACAAATAATAATTATATTTTTGGTGGTTGGTATGATAATGCTTCTTTTACGGGTTCAAGTATTACGTCAATTCCAATAAATGCAGTTGGTCCTAAAACATTTTATGCAAAATGGGAAAGTAATTTAGCAAGTGGGACATATACGGTTACCTTAGATGCTATGGGCGGTATAATAAATAGTGGTAATGTTTCAAGTTATGTTGAAGGCACGGGAGCTTTATTACCAAGTAATGTAACAAGAATAGGTTATTCATTCCAAGGATGGTATGATAATAATACTTTCCAGGGAAATCCTATTACTAATATATATACATCAGACACCGGAAATAAGATATATTATGCAAAGTGGATTGTAGGAACATATCAATTAACGATTCATTATTGGAATGAGGATGGAGATACAATAAGAAGTTCTTATTCAACAACGTTAAATTATGGTTCTACATATAGTGTAATATCTCCTGTTATTTCTGGATATTCATCAGATAGAGATGTTGTAAGTGGTACAATGGGATATACAAATCAGATTATAATAGTAACTTATTCAGTAAAAGAGTATCTTATTTCATATGAATTAAATGGAGGAACAATTAATTCTGGAATTGTAACATCTTATCAACAAGGTAGAGCTGTTCAGTTGCCAACTGATGTAATAAAAGATGGTTATATATTTGATGGTTGGTATGATAATTCAGCTTTATCTGGTAATCCAGTAACTGCAATATATATTGCAGATATTGGAAATAAGATATTTTATGCAAAGTGGATATTATTAAATTATGAATTGACTATAAATTATGTAAGATTAGATGGTACACCAATGGAATCAACTTATACAGCACGTGTAAATTATGGAGCTTCATATAGTATAACATCACCAATTATTTCTGGATATGGATGTACTCATCCTGTTGTATCTGGTACAATGGGTGCTGAGGATTTAGCTGTAACAGTTGTTTATTCTAATAGTTTTGGATTAATATTACATTCAAATGGAGGAACAATTAATTCTGGAAATACAAATAACTATATTTATGGTGTTGAGTATATTTTACCAACTGATATGACTAAAGCTGAAAGCCAATTTTTAGGTTGGTATACAACAGAAGACTTTTCTGGAGATCCTGTTACTAAAATAACAACAACTGATACTGGTGATAAAGAATATTGGGCAAAATGGATAGATGTTGAAGCTCCTGTTATTAATGGATTAACTGCAAAATATAATAGTGCATTAGGTGAATATTATGTAAGTGGAACAAGTACGACACAAAATATATTGGTAGAAATAAATGCTAATGATGAAGCTTCTGGTGTATCTGGAATTGAATGGAAAGAAGAAGGAGACAATATTTGGTCTGAAAACGGAGTTGAGCTTTTAACAATATCTGGAACTCAAAAATTCTATTCTGTATTATTTGATGGTAATGTTAATAGTAAAATATATTTTAGATGTGTGGATAATGAAGGAAATGCAACAACAGAGACTAATGATGCAAGTATTACAATTAATCAAGATGCTCGTGTACCAGAAGTAACTACATTTAAGATATCAGAATTAATTGCAACATCTCCAACAACATTTAATGCTAAAGTTATGGTTATGGCAAATGATCTAGGAGGAAGTGGAATTGTAAGTTATAAATTTAAAACTAACGAAGATGCTGAATGGACAACATCTAGTTTAAATAATTATGTATATACTTTTAGTGGTTTAAATATAGGGACAACATACACATTATCTTTAAGAATAAATGATAATGCAGGGAATGAAGTTACATATGATATTGAAGGTGTAAATATAGTTGGTTTAACAGGAGATAATACAACAGCTACAATAACACCAAGTAGTGATGATGGATATACTAAAGAAGTAGTAGAAGTAGTTATAAATACAACATCTACTATAAAAGATTATGGATATATACAATATAGCATAGATAGTACAGATGGGACAGATGGTTCATGGACCACATATAATGATAAGATTTCATTATTGCAAAATTGTTCTATATATGCAAGAGCAATGCTAAATGATAATATAATTGGAACACCTCAAAATATTGCAACAATAACTCATATCGATCAAGAAAGACCAGTAATAACTTTTGAAACAACTGAAAATACAGCTACTATTAATATGAGTGATGTTGGAGTAAGTGGTATATCTAGTGGAATAAATTATGAATATTATTTATCTACAAGTTCAACTAGATTAACAGGTGGTAGTTGGCAATCATATTTAACTAACGTTCCAATTACAATAACAAGCAACGAGACAGCTAAATATTATATATTTATAGAACAAATTTCAGATAATGCTGGAAATTTATCAAATGTAAATGATGTTATAATTAATGGTGAACATTATATGCTAATAGGGCCATTTGATTTTGTTGCAACAGATGATGGAACACCTTCGTTAACAATTGAATCAAGTGTTGGAGAAGAAACAATAGCTAAAGTTTCACCTAATAACATAATATCTTATGCTTTTCTATGGAATAGAGATGTAACAGGTTTTGAACAAACTGATATAACTGTAACAAATGGTACTATAACAAATTTTGTAGGTAGCGGTAAAAGTTATATGGCAACAGTAACATATACTGGAGCTTGCACGCAAACAGTAGAAGTTGCAACTAATGTTGCTCAAGCTTCAAATGAAAATGAAAATTTAGTTGGAGCTAATATTTCTGTAAATGTATTAGATGGAACAACAACATATACAACTTGGACGGATATTGTAACAACTCAACCGGAAGGTTATGTTGTATCTGGAGATGGTAATACAATTACAATATCTTCTGCAGAAGGATTAGCGTGGTTTGCTTCATGTGTTAATGGTCAAAATGGTCAGACAGCAAATCAATTTTATAACAAAACAATTAATTTAACAACAGATGTAGATTTATCTGAGTATTATTGGACACCTATAGGTAGAGAGGACGCTACTAGATTTAGAGGTACTTTTGATGGACAAAATCATGTTATTTCTGGTATGAGAATTGATAATCCAACTGTAAATATACAAGCTTTGTTTGGTTATGTTGGTGTTGCAAATAATAATCCAGGAGGTACAATTAAGAATTTTACTGTTCAAAATAGTTCTATTGTTGGAAAAGATCATGTATCATCTGCTGCGGCTATTATACAATGGTATTCAAATATTATTAATGTTAAATCAATAGATAATTATATAAAGGGTTATGGTTCTTATGTTGGTGGAGTAGTTAGTTATTTACATTATTATTCAAAAATGGATAGATGCTATTCAAATTCAGTAGTTGAAGGCAATCAAAGCGTTGGAGGTTTAATAGGCTATTCTGTAACATATACAACATTAGTTAATTCTGGCGCTGAAGGAATTGTAAAAGCCTTCGCTGCAGATTCGAGAGTTGGAGCAATAATTGGTTGGACTAATGGTCGAGCATATACATTTAATTGTTATGGTGCAGGAGCAGTTTATGGAGCTTCACAAGTTGGAGGATTAATTGGTCGTCACGAAGCCAGTTCTCATATAGGAACTGCATATACTTCTGCAAAGGTTATAGGGACAACTACGACCTATGTTGGAGGTGTTATTGGGTACCAAGGTGCAGGCATAGAATATTGTTTTTGGAATAATGATTGCTTAACTTCGGGTGGAAATGGAGCTACAGCTAATTACTCATATAAATTTACCAAAAATGGAAATGAGTATACATTATCATCTTCATTGCCAATGGTTAGAACAAGTACAACCGATTTATTTACATATTTGACATATTGGAGTATGTATTATGATAAACAACATAGTTTTCATAATAATACTAATAGAAGGTATTCATCATGGATTGTAGATAAAGATAAAAATAATGGTTATCCAATAATAGATTTTGATAATGATAACTATTGTGATAAAGCTGTTCAGGAAATAACACCAGATATAAATGATGGTAAATATTATATTAATAATGCAGAACAATTATCTTGGATTGTTGGTGTAGTAAATGGAACTATAACAACTGGTAATATTCCAACAGATAGAAGTTTCTTCGGTAAAACAATAGTATTAAATAATGATATTGATTTTAATGAAATAGCAATACAAGTTGATGAAGAAAATAAGCAATGGAAAATAATACCTGGAGATGGCAAAAGTATGTCTTATTGGTATCCGTTAGGTCAAGGAAGTACATATCCATTTAAAGGTACATTTGAAGGTAATAATAATAGTATAAGTGGAATAATTGCTATGAAGTATAATTTAGCCTATCAGGGAATGTTTGGATATTGTGTAGGAGCAACTATTAAAGATTTAAATATTGAAAATGGATATGTTATAGGAACTCAATTTATAGGTGGAGTTAGTGGATACATAACCAATAACACAACAATATCTAATTGTACATCAAATTTATTTATTGTAAGTAATCATACAAGTGCAGATGGCCAAATTGGTGGTATTGTGGGATATAATAATTCATGTTCAATTATTAATAGTACAAATTATAGTTTTATAGAATCGAGAACCGCTAATGTCGGTGGAATAGCAGGATACAGTAATGTTAATTCTACTTTAACAAATTGCAATAATTATGGTAGAATAAATGCATATCAATATACTGGAGGTTTATTTGGAATAGTTGCTCAAGGTACACAAATAACAAATTGCAATAATTATGGATATGTGGATGGAGTTTATTATGATAGCAATTGTGATAGGTACATTGGAGGAATAATTGGACATGCTTCTAGTGCAACTGTAAGTAATAGCAATAATTATGCAACTGTTCATGCAATGCATCAAGTAGGAGGAATTATTGGATATAGTGCAAGTACAAATGTAACAAATTGTAAGAATTTTGGTGAATTAATATCTACAAATTCTTATGTAGGTGGTATAATTGGAAGAACTACTGGAGGTACAATTTCGTATTGTTCAAATTATGTGGACATTAGTAATCTTGTAGAAAGTAAAATTGGTGGTATACTTGGTTCTTTAGAAGGTGGAAGGATAGAATATTGTAATAATAGTAATGAAGTAGAAGGCTTAGATAATGTCGGTGGAATAGTAGGATATATGAGTAGTGCGACATCGATGTACTGCAATAATCATGGAATGATAAGCGGTAGAAATAACATAGGTGGAGTAATTGGATATACATATAATGCGATTATTGATACTTGCTTTAATACAGCATTGATTTCTGGCAATCAAACAGGTGGTATTGTTGGATATATGTATGCATATTATGGAGACTGCTTTACTAGAAATTCTGGTAATAGTGGAAATGTTGTAGGCGAAAATTCTAACGCAGGTGGAATAGTTGGACGTATTTATAGAGATCGAAATACAGTTGCTTTATATAATTCATATAACACAGGAAATGTAACTGGAATTGGATCAAATGTAGGTGGAATAGCAGGACATGCACAAAATGTAAACAATATAGAAAATTGTTATAATTCTGGAATATTAATTGGTAATAGTTATACAGGAGATATTGTAGGATATTATGTTAGTGGAGGGGTTTTAAATAATTATTATATAGAATCTGATTGGAATTCTGCTGGCTATGGAACTATAGGAGTTAACTATGCATTTACTGGTTCAAATACAACATGGACATTGAATGATAATATAGTTATGCATGGAAAAATAGTTGTATCAGATTTGCAAATGGTTTTAAATAAATGGGCAATGGATAGAGATTTAGCCATATATAGAACTTGGAAAACAGATAATGCAGGTACAAATAAAGGGTTCCCTATACAAGCTGAGGCTATTACTACATATACAGAATATACAGAAGTATTGCCAGATCCAGAAGATGGAGTTTATTACATA
>JAQVRJ010000068.1 GCA_028701115.1 Clostridia bacterium | reverse complement strand
TAATATATTATCTATTTCATTGTTATTTACACTATTAGCTATATCAGATAAGGTATGTGCAGTTTCTTTTGAAAATGAACCTGTTTTTGTTCGTTCTAAGGATATAAGAGTGCCTATTGTATTAAGTTTAAAACATATGTCTTCTGCTAATGTTCTTATATATGTTCCTTTTGAGCAATCAATTTTTAATGTTAAAATACTATTTTCTTTATCATATGTTATAATACTTATATCGAAAATTTCAATTTCTCTTAATGGTCTTTCTACTTCAATTCCTTTTCGTGCAAGATTACAAAGCTTTTGTCCATTTATTTTAATTGCCGAATACATTGGTGGTTTTTGTTGTATTTTACCAAAAAATGAATTAATAGCCTTTTGTATATCTTCAATTTTTATATAAGGTGTAATGTTTTGATTAATAACTTTCCCAGTAATATCTCCTGTATCTGTTTGTATTCCTAATTTAATTATTGCTATGTATTGCTTATTAAAACTCATAATATATGGTACAAATTTGGTAGCATTACCGATGCAAATAGGCAATACTCCAGTTGCATTAGGATCTAATGTCCCAGTGTGTCCTATCTTTTTTTCATTAAATATTTTTCTTAATTTAGCAATAACATCAAAAGATGTCATTCCCGCTTCTTTATATACGTTTATAATACCCTGCATTTATCTCTCCTATAATTGTGATTGTACATCTTTTATTAAATTATTTTTTATATCTTCAAGATTTCCATTATATTCAAATCCAGCAGCTGCTGTATGCCCTCCACCATTATATTTTTTAGATATAATTGCAACATCTACTTTATCTGTTGATCTCATACTTGCTTTATATAAACTTTCATCTAATTGACGAATAAAAATACTTACTTCTATACCTTCTATATTTTTACCATAATTAACTAAACCTTCATGTATATTTTCATCATCATCATATTTATCTAATATATCTTTATTAATATATAAATAAGCAATATTATTATTTATTATTTCTAAATTAGCATATGTATATTTTATTAATTCGAGTTTATTAAGTGTTATTATATCCAGGGCTAACCTACTTATACGATTAGGATTAACTCCTATTTTAATCAATTCATATGCTACTAAAAATGATGTAGGTATTACATTTGAATTTTTAAATGAACCTGTATCTGTTAACATACCAGTATATAAACACTCGGCAATTTGTAAATCAATATCATATTTAAAAGATTTTAATATATCATAAACTATTTCACAAGTTGATGGTGATTTATAATCTAATATAGTTAAATTACCAAAATCTTCATGTGTTTTATGATGATCAATTACAACTATTTTTTTAAATATATAATTATCTATATTAAAATTTATTCTTTTATTATCTCCACAATCGAAAACAATTAATAAATCATATTCTTTTTTTAAATTAATTTCATTAGTTTTTATTTTATCAAAATTATGTAAATATGAAAATGTAATAGGCAATTTTAATAATATAATATCTATATATTTATTTAATTTTGAAATATAATTATACATAGCCAAGGTACTACCAACAGCGTCTCCATCTGGATCAATATGTCCAGTTATTAATATAGTTTTTGAATTTTCAATTGTTTTTCTTAATTCATTATATTCTTTTTTCATGTATATCCCCTTTAAATTATTTTTCTTAATTATACAATTATTTATTTAAATTATCAAGTATATATAATATAAAAAAGAAATACATTTCAGCTATGTATTTCAATTTTAAATTATTGGTCATTATTTTGTATATTAATCTTGTTTAATAATTCATCTATATGTGATCCATAAATCAATGAATTATCTATTTTAAAAATTAATTCCGGTGTATATCTTAATTTTATTTTAGAAGCTAATTCTTTTCTTATAAATCCTTTTGATTTATTAAGTGTAATTATAACATTGCTTGATAATGTATCAGCATCTTGTTTTTTATCAAATACGCTAATATATATATTGGCATATTTTAAATCATTAGAAACAGATACACTTGTAACAGAAATAATACCTTTAATATTAGGATTTTTCAAATCATAAGTTATTATATTACTTACGATTCTTTTAATTTCTTCTTCTATTCTTCCCATTCTTTTTTCAGACATATTATCATTCCTCGTCTTTTACTTCTTTCATAATATAGCATTCTATTTGATCTAATTCTTTAACATCATTATAACCTTCTATTTGAATACCACATTCATAACCAGCAGCAGCTTCTTTTACATCATCTTTAAATCTTTTTAATGAAGCTATCTTACCAGTATATATTACTACACCATCACGAATTAATCTTACTAATCCATGCCTTACTATTTTACCATTTAATACATAAGAACCTGCAATAGTACCGATATTTGATACTTTGAATGTACTTCTAATTTCAGCTAATCCTATAACTTCCTCTTTATATGTTGGTTCTAACATACCTTTCATTGCAGATTTAATATCATTAATAGCATCATATATTACAGAATATGTTTTAACTTGTATTTTGTCTATTGCTATAATGTTTTTTGCATCAATATCTATTCTTACATTAAATGCGATTATAATGGCATTAGCAACTTTAGCTAATGTTGCATCAGACATATTAACAGGTCCAACTGCTCCATGTACAATACTAACTCTTACATCACTTGTGCTTAAATTAACTAAAGAATCTTTTAATGCTTCTAATGAACCATTAACATCCGCTTTAACAATTAAATTTAATTCTTTAATTGAATCACTTTCAATTTTATTAAATAAATCTTCAACAGTAATAATATTATTAGTTTTCAAATTTTTTTCTCTTTGTCTAATTCTTCTTTGTTCAATTAAATGTTTAGCAACTTTTTCATTTTCAACTTCATAGAAGATAT
>JAQVRJ010000026.1 GCA_028701115.1 Clostridia bacterium | reverse complement strand
ATAGGTGATAGTGTTGTTAATATATATTTTGAAACATTCCAAAAAGAAGATGATGTTATTGGTGGAGTTATAGTATTAGTACAAGATATAACTAAACAAGTAAAGCTAGATGATATGAGAAAAGAATTTGTATCAAATGTATCACATGAATTAAAAACTCCAATAACTATAATAAAAGGATATGCTGAAGCTTTGATGGATGATATGGATCCAGAAATGCATGATAAATGTGTTAATGTAATATATACAGAAACAAATAGGATGGCAAGATTAGTTGGAGATTTATTGCAATTATCTAGATATGATTCAGACAAAGTAAATGAAGAAAAGAGAGAAAGTTTTGATTTAGGAGAATTAGTTAAAGGAATTGCTCAAAATTTAAGTATAGAAGCTGAAAAACGTGGTCACGATATGCAATGTTATGTTACTGCTGAAGTTCCAAATGTATTTGCAGAAAAATATGCAATGGAACAAGTTATAATTAATATAATTTCAAATAGTATAAAATATACACTAGATAATGGAGAGATAAAAATATATGTTGGTTTTTTGTATAATTATGCATATGTTAAAGTTATAGATAATGGTATAGGAATACCAAAAGAATTATTACCGAGGGTATTTGAAAGATTTTATAGAGTAGATAAAGCACGTTCTAGAGAACAGGGTGGTACAGGGTTAGGATTAGCAATTGCAAAAGAAATTATTGAAAAGAATAATGGTAATATAGATATTATAAGTGAATTGGATAAAGGGACAGAGGTAATAATTAAAATACCTGTTAATCAGAAAGAGGGAAAAAATAATGGCTAAAGATAATGAAAAAGTTAATGTTAAAAAAGAAATATGGGAATGGATTTATTGCATAATAATTGCAATTGTTGTTGCGTTACTTATAAGGTATTTTATATTTACACCAACAATGATAAAGCAGACTTCAATGGTTCCAACTTTGCAAGAGGGTGAAAGAGTATTTTTAAGCAGAATGATGAGAAACTTTGATGAAATGCCAGAAAGAGGAGATATAATAATATTTGAAATGCCAGATGGCCATCCATCAGATAATCAATTACCAATAGCTTATTATAATTCTCATGATGGATTATTAGATAAATTTAATAGATACTTTTTGGAGTTAGGAAAAATAAGTTATATAAAGAGAGTAATTGGATTGCCTGGGGAACATCTACAAATAATAGAAGGACAAGTATATATTAATGGTGAAGTAATTGAAGAAACATATCTTGTTGAAGGATTAGAAACAGGTACAATGGATGGAGAATATTGTGATGTTATAATTCCTGAAGATTGTATATTTGCAATGGGTGATAATAGAAATGGTAGTATGGATAGTAGAGTATTTGGATGTATACCATTATATAAAATAGAAGGTGAAGTATTATTTAGAATATGGCCTTTAAATAAATTTGGAGATATAGATAAGTAGGTGTTAATATGATAATAGGACATAAAAATGTAATTGCTAAATTAAAAAAAGTTATAGAGAATAATCAGGTTGCACATGCATATATCTTTTCCGGTCGTGAAGGTATAGGTAAGAAAATGGTAGCAATGGATTTTGCATGTAATTTATTATGTGATAATGAAGCAGATAAAAAAATGTTTTTAGCTGGTAGTCATCCAGATTTTAAGCTAATAAAACCTAATGAAAAAGGCTTAATTCCTGTAGATGATGTACGAGGAATGATAGAAAATATCCATATAAAGCCAATAAAAAGTAATTATAAAATATATATCGTTGATGATGCAGACTGTATGAATGCATCAGGACAAAATTCTTTATTAAAGACATTTGAAGAACCTCCAGAGTATGCTGCTATTATACTTATAACAGCGAAATATAATTCGTTATTAACAACTATTAAATCAAGAGGACAATTAGTAGAATTTTCTGATTTATCTAATACTGAAATTAAAGAATATATTATAAACAATAATATAAAATTACCAACAGATGTTGATGAAAAAACATTATATACTTTAATAAATTGCTCAATTACAAAAATAAGTAATGTAATAGCAGATATAGAAACAATAAAAGAGTTGCAAAAATATGTAAGTAATATAACTAAAATGAAAATTATTGAAATTAATAATTTTGCTAACTTTTTAATAAAAAATAAAAATAATATTCAAAATGTATTAGATTATTTAGAACTATTGTTGTATAATAATAATAGCGGTACATCAACTTTGTTAGAATATGTTGAAGAAGCTAAAAGCAATATAAAGAGAAATATCAATTTTGAAATAGCTATAGATAATCTTTTAATGAAAATAAAGGAGGCAAGCAATGCATAATGTTGTTGGAGTTAGATTAAAAAGTGGTTGTAAAATATATACTTTTGATTCGAATAAAATCGAATGCAAAAAAAATGATCATGTTATAGTTGATACATTAAGAGGCATGGAATATGCCAATGTTGTAATACCTAATAAAGATATTGAGGATGAAAAGTTAAAAGAACCTTTAAAAAAAGTTTTAAGGAAAGCAACGCTAGAAGATGACAAAAGAAATCAGGAACATATAAAAAAAGAAAAAGAAGCATATGAAGATGTTAAAAAACGTATTAGCAATTATCAATTAAATATGAATTTGGTAAATTGCGAATATTTATTTGACGATTCAAAAATAATATTTAATTTTACATCAGACGAAAGAGTAGATTTTAGAGAATTAGTAAAAGAAATAGCAAGTATATATAAAACAAGGATTGAATTAAGACAAATTGGGGCAAGAGATGAAGTTAAAATGCTTGGAGATTGCGGTGTTTGCGGGAATTCATTATGTTGTGCAACATTTTTAAATGATATGGACCCTGTTAGTATTAAAATGGCAAAAGAGCAAGGTTTAGCATTAAATCCTCAAAAGATATCTGGTTTATGTGGGAGATTAATGTGTTGTTTAAAATATGAGCAATGTGTATATGATGAAAAAAATAAAAGATTACCAAAACATAATGCAAAAGTTAAGACGCCTGATGGTGTAGGTATAGTACAGCAAGTAGAGATACTTCCAGAGAGAGTAAAAGTAAAATTTGGAAAAGATGAAGAAACTACATATAAAGTTTATGACTTAAAAGATATTAGTATAATAAAATAATTTTAATGAATTTAAATTAGTAATAAGGAGGTGAGCAAAATGGGATATAAAATTACAGATAAATGTATAGGATGTGGTTCTTGCGCAGCTCAATGTCCAATGGGAGCAATAACAGAAGGTACACCATATATTATTGATCATGAAAAATGTATAGGATGTGGTTCTTGTGCAGCTCAATGCCCAATGCAAGCTATAATTAATGAAGACTAATTCACATAATATATAAAAAAAATAACATACAATATTGTATGTTATTTTTCATTATCAGTTGTTAGCATTTGTATTATTTGTGGATAATACTTTAATGCATTTTGTTTCCAGTTTTCAGCTATCTTTCTTGCTTGTTCCATTGTTCCGGCATATATTTCTAAGGAAAATAGTTTTGATGTACCTTCTGAAATATAGCAATTAACATTTATTTTATCTATATCTTGAATTAGAAAATCTGCATTTACTGATAGTTTATATTGTAGACCCTTCATTATATTATCTAAAGCTTTATTTGCTGTATGCTTAAGTATTTCTGGAATAAGATAGTCTAAATCTTCTAATATTTGCATACCTTTTTGAGTTATTGAATAAAAAGTAATGTTTTCTTGTATAAAAGTATATAACCATTCTTTTGAAACAAGGTCATTAAGGTATTGAGCAAAATAAAAGTAGTTAGTATCATTTATACTAAAATAGACTTGTTCAAGTATATCATTAGCTACATCAGTATTAAATTTGTTTAATATGTACAATATAAGCAACTTATCTTGTGGCATATTGTTATCATCTAACATCTTCAAAATTATCACCAAAACAATTATATCATAAAAAAATTGATTTTACTATTGATTTATAAAAAAAATAATGTTATTATATTATATGCATTTAGGGGTATAGTTCATCGGTAGAATAAGAGTCTCCAAAACTCCAGAGCTAGGTTCGATTCCTAGTACCCCTGCCAATTAATAATTACTATATTTTACTAAATTCTTTTATGTTATAATTTTTATTGAGGTGTTTTATGAATGTGGAAATGAAAGCAAAAAATTTTTCTATAAAATCTTATAAGAATCAAATAAGAAAATCTGATCCAGAAAAATCAATGATAATTCATCCTATTGATGTTGCTTCCATATTAAAAAAATACGATTTTGATGAAAATGTTATAGCGGCTGGTTATTTACATGATGTAGTAGAATATACAAAATATACTGAAAAAGATATAGAGAGAAAGTTTGGTAATGATATATCTTCTTTAGTAATGGGTGTAAGTGAACTTGATAAAAGTTTATCTTGTGAGGAAAGAAAAAAGCATATAATAGAGAACATTAAAGACTTAGATTTAAGACATAAGGCTGTAATTTGTGCTGATAAAATAAGTAATTTAGAGGATTTAAGAATCATATTAGAGATAAAAGAGAAATATGATTTTTTTGCTTTTAAAAGAGAATTTAAAGATCAAGAAGACTATTATAAAGGAGTTTATGATAGTCTAATTTATAAAGAAGATGAAAATTTTATAATGTTTAAAAGATTAAAAAAATTAATTGATTATATATTTGAGAACAAAGCAAATGATGAATATATTAAAAATATTATATTTAAAGATGATCAAGAAAAGTATAAACAATTATTACAAGTACATTATAAAAAAGAAGAAGTTTATAAAATGATGAAAGCTTTAAAAAATAATTTTTTATATACTATAGAATTTGTTGGAACTCCAAGGACTGGGAAGACTAGTTTAATCAATAATTTAAATGATTTTTTTAAGAAAAAAGAGTTTAATGTGGATATAATTGAAGAATTCACTACATCTAAAAAATATAAGAAAGAGATATTTCCTCTATTAAAGGATAAATTAAAAAATATTGTTAATACCGAAATACCTAAATATATGTTAAATGACTTAAATGAGTCTTTAAAACATAATAATGACATTATAATTATTGATAGATCTTTGTTTGATAGATTAATATGGGTTGATATACTTAATATCAGAAAAGAGATGTCAAATGATAAATATGAAGATTATAAAGAATTATATATACCTTTGATTAAGGAAAAAATTGACATTGTAATTGCAACATATGCAGATGGTATTACAGCGTTAAAAAGGGATTATAATAGTAATCTATCTTTAGAAAAAAGGAATTTTTTAAATGAAGAAAATATCAATGAATATAATCAATCATTAGTAAATATGAAAAAGTTAGCAGAAAAAGAAAATATTAATTTTTATATGTTCGATACAACTAATAAAAATCAAAGTGAAATATCATTAGAAATCGTAAATGTAATATTAGACGATATGAAAAAACGATTAATTAAAGAATTAAAATAAGAGTTTTGAGTGCCAATTTAGAATTATAAATATATATAATGAGTTTTCAAAATTATTTGCTGAAACTTGAATGAAATAAATAAAAAGAAACTTTTGAAATTAATCAAAAGGTTCTTCTTTAAAAATTATGCGAACATCTGTACACACATTGAAAGCCCACATGGGGTCGGTAGGTGTGCTTGGTGAAAATTTTATGAGCTCAGAGCTATTAATCTTTTCAATTAGCATTTCTGCTATTTTTTTCTCATCAAGATGTAAATCTATGATTTTCTTTTGATCATCCCATCCGATGGAGAATATGGCCCAACCTTGCTCAGAAATGACGAGTTTAATTTTAATCATCATTTGTTCAACTAATGAGCAGGCTTGAATTTGTTTTTCAAGGTCTGCAATATTTTCTTGCAACTTAGAGAGTTCTCTTAAACTTTTGTTCTTTAATGCTATAAGTGCATTAAGTTCAGGTGAATTTTCATTCATATATGAATTATACTATATTTTGTTAAAAACATCAACTTTATATAAAGTAAAAGACTATTATTATAGTATTTTTGTTTTATTTTTCATTATTACTAGATTATATATTTGATGATACAGACATTAAAGAAGGTTTAATGTTTATAATTATGTACAAAACATTTTCAATATGGTATACTAAATAAAAGTTTGGAGGTATTATGGAAAAAATATTAATTGTTGAAGATGAAGAAAAATTAAGAGATGAATTAAAACAGTTCCTACAAAATAATGGATATAATGTTGTAGTACTTGAAGATTTTAATGATACAATAAGTTATATTAAAAAAATTGATGTAGATTTAATATTATTAGATATTAATATTCCAAATATAAATGGAGAAATTGTATGTAAAGAAGTTAGAAAAGAAAAATCTACACCGATAATAATGGTTACAAGTAGAAATACTGAAATAGATGAATTGCTATCTATAAATTATGGAGCTGATGACTTTATAACGAAACCATATAATACACAGATATTATTAGCTCGTATAGATAGATTATTAAAAAGATCGTGTAATATTAGTGATAAAGTGGCATATAAAGATTTAATTTTAGATATGTCATCATCATCTATAAAAAAAAGAGATATTGTAGTACCATTATCTAGAAATGAATTAAAAATATTTTATTTTTTGTTACTTAATAAAGGTAAGATTGTTTCAAGAGAAAGTTTAATAAATTATTTATGGGATAATGATGAATTTGTAGATGATAATACATTAACTGTTAATATTAATCGTTTAAGAAATAAATTATTTTCTATTGAAGAAGAAGAAGTTATTATAACTAAAAGAGGACAGGGGTATATTGTATTATGAAAGTTGAAAATTTTTTAAGGGATAAAGTATTTTCAATGATTATAGTGTTTCTTGGAATACTTATTCTTAGTTGTATTTTATTATTGGTTCAATTAAATATATATTATATTTTGTTTATAATAATAATTGTAATATTTTTATATATTCTAATTCTTTTGTATGATTATTCGAAAAGAAATGCATTTTATAAAAATGTTTCTAAGCTATTATTTGAAATGGATAAGAAATACTTAATACAAGAATTATTAAAAGATTCAAATTTTTTAGAAGGTAATTTGCTACTTGAGTATATGTATGATATAAATAAAACATATATTGAACATTTAAATGAGTATAAATTTGCTAATGAAGAGTTTAAAGAGTATATTGAATTATGGTGCCATGAAATTAAAACACCTATAGCTACTTCAAAACTAATCATAGATAATAACAATTCAAAAGTATCACAAGATATATTAGAAGAAGTAGATAAGATAGAAAATTATGTACTTCAAGTACTATATTATGCTCGTAGTGAAAATGTTGAGAAAGATTATATAATTACTAAGGTACATTTAAAAGAAGTAATAAATAATGTAATTAGAAATAATAAGAAAGATTTAATAAATAAGAAAATTAAAATACGAATATTTGAAAATGATGTAATAGTTAACAGTGATGATAAATGGTTAGAATATATAATTAACCAAATTATATTAAATAGTATCAAGTATAGTAAAGAAGAAAATGCTTTTATAGAGATTTCTGTTAAAGAAAATACAAATAACTGTATATTAGAGATATTAGATAATGGTATAGGAATAAAAGATGTAGAATTAAAAGATGTGTTCAATAAAGGTTTTACAGGTACAAACGGAAGAAAGAAATATGTTTCAACAGGTATGGGATTATATTTAGTTAAAAAGTTATGTAATAAATTAGGTGCAGATGTTGAAATAGTATCAAAAGAGAATGTTGAAACAAAGGTATTTATAGTATTTCCAAATAGTTCAATGCATAATATTAATTAAATCTTACAGTTTTGTAAGATTTTGTTATTTTATTCGATTGTTAAAATATTAATTATGAAATATAATGTTATATGAAAGGTGGAAAATTATGAAAAAGATATTAAGTTTAAAAAATGTTGAAAAATATTATGGTAATAAAGGAAATATAACAAAAGCAGTAGATAATATATCGTTTGATGTAGAAAAATGTGAATTCATTTCTATTATGGGAGCAAGTGGAAGCGGTAAAACTACATTGTTAAACTGTATTTCTACTATAGATAAAGTTACATCAGGCCATATTTTTATAAATGATAAAGATATAACACAAATAAGAGGTAATGCATTAAATAAGTTTAGAAGAGAAGAATTAGGGTTTATATTTCAAGATTTTAATTTATTAGATACATTAACTGGTTATGAAAATATTGCTTTAGCACTTACTATAAATAAAATTGGACATAAAGAAATAGAAACTCGTGTTAATGAAGTTGCAAAAGAATTAGATATTATTGATGTGTTAAATAAATACCCATATGAAATGAGTGGAGGACAAAAACAAAGGGTTGCATCAGCAAGGGCAATTATAACTAAACCATCATTAGTATTAGCTGATGAGCCTACAGGTTCGTTAGATTCTAAATCTGCACGAGTATTACTTGAAAAGTTTGATAATTTAAATGAAGAATTAAAAGCAACTATAATAATGGTAACACATGATGCTTTTACTGCAAGTTATGCAGATAGAGTTATATTTATTAAAGATGGTAAAATCTTTAATGAAATTAAAAAAGGTAAGTTAAGTAGAAAGGAATTCTTTAATAATATTATAGATGTTATTACATTGCTTGGAGGAGATCTAAATGATGTTAACTAAATTATCTTTAAAAAATATTAAAAAAAGTATAAAAGATTATTCTATATATTTTTTTACTTTAGTTGTAGCTGTTGCAATATTTTATATATTTAATTCATTGGATGCTCAAGAATCAGTTATGGTTATGAGTGAAAGTAAGCATCAGTTAATAGGTGTTATAATGCAAATACTTGGATATGTTTCAATATTTATATCTATAGTATTAGGTTTTTTAATTATATATACGAATAACTTTTTAATAAAAAGAAGAAAAAAAGAATTTGGATTATATTTAACATTAGGCATGCCAAAAAGAAAAGTATCAGCAGTATTAGTAATCGAAACTCTGTTAGTCGGTTTAGTATCGCTTGGTATAGGGCTTGTATTAGGTATATTTGCTTCACAATTTTTATCAATTGTAACTGCAAATTTATTTGAAGCGAATATGGGGAAATTTATATTTATATTTTCACAAGCAGCTTTAATTAAAACATTAATATATTTTGGAATAATATTTGTATTAGTTATGTTATTTAATGTTATATCAATAAATAAATATAAGCTTATAGATTTATTAAATGCTTCAAAGAAAAATGAAAAAATAAAGATTAAAAGTAAATTTTCAATATTAGTTGTATTTTTTTTATCTATAGCACTATTGATGTATGCTTATGATAAATTATTCTCAGGAGTGTTACTTGAGTTTAATATAGAGATACTATATATGTTGATTACAGGAGCTTTGGGGACATTGTTATTATTCTTTTCATTTTCAGGATTTTTCTTGAAAATGGTACAATTTAATAAGAAGATGTATTACAAGAATTTAAATATGTTTGTATTAAAACAAGTAAATAATAAAGCAAATACTACAGTATTTTCTACAACTATTATATGTTTAATGTTGTTATTAACAATAGGAATACTAGCAGGTTCAATATCTTTAATTACTGCAGTTAATAGCTCTATTAATGATTGTAATCGTATGGATATTAGCATTGCAAAAAGCATAAATAATGGTCCAGATAAAAAGAATACAGAAAAATTAGTTGATGTATCTGATATTGCTAAACGTGATTACATAAAAGATTATCTAAAAGAATATGTAGTATACAATGTATATGATAACCAAAACGTTTTACAAAGTGATTTATTAGATGTACAAGCAATTATTGAAGCATTTGGTCAAAATGCAAATTTTGGTACATCATTTGATATTATGTTGGAAAGTGATTATAACAAGATAATGGATATGTATGGCCTAAGTGATAAAAAAGTAGATTTAACACCAAATGAATATATATTAACAGCAGATATTGATGCATATAGTAAATATTATGAAAAGGCATATTCAGAAGAAAAGAAGGCAATAACATTAGGAGATAATTATTTATTACCAGCAACAGATAAACTTGTAAAAATGTCATTTAAAAATTCAGCAGGCATGAGTAATGGTGGAACATTAATTGTAGATGATAGTTTAGTACAATATTTAAATGCATATCAAGGAGTATTAATAGCTAATTATATAAATACAGATGATAAAGAAAAAATTGAAGAAGCTTTTATTGATAAAATAAGATCTGAAAGTTTGGGAGCATATTCATATTCAACAAAATTAGAGATGCAAGAAGCAAATGTAACTACGAAGGCAATTGTTATATTTGTTGGAATGTATATAGGTATAGTATTAGCTATAAGTAGTGCTAATATATTAGCAATAGGTCAATTATCTGAATCAAGTGATAATAAAGATAGATATAAAGTATTAAGACAATTAGGTGCAGATAAGAAGATGATAAATAAAGCTTTATTCATACAAATAGCGGTAGCGTTTGTAATACCTCTTGTCGTAGCAATATTTCATGCCTATTTTGGTTTAAGTGAGTTAAATGGCATTATAGAGTTCTTTGGTAATATTGATTTAACTCAAAGTATATTATTAACAGCAATAGCAATTATAATTATGTATGGTGGATATTTTGTAGCAACATATTTATGTAGTAAAAATATTATAAAAGAATAGGTGGCTTATGAATAGGAAAACTATTGAAAAATTATTATATATTATATTCCTTTTAATAAGTTTACAATTAGTACGAATGTTATATAAAAATATAGTTTTTCAATTTTTGGATAGAAATTTAATATCTGATGGAATTGTTAATGTAATATTTATGCTAATAATGATAGGTATTATGGTATTCATAATAAACAATAAGAAAATAGAATTAAATATTTTTCCAAATAAAAATAAAAAAGCATATATTATCTTAACTATATTATTACTTGCATTTATTGTTTGTACACTATTTATAGCTCAAAGTTTTGTGTTTTCAGATATATTATTCTTTTTTTATGGTTCAATACTAACAATAATTTTTGAAGAATTAATATTTAGAGGATTTGTTTGGAAAGAATTAGAGTTAAATAAAAATAATATATATGCATATGTAATTACTACCGTATTATTCGGATTGTGGCATATAGGCTATGTAGATACTATTATATGGAGAACATCTATATTTAATGTTACAGAAAATATAGGAAATATTATGCTAATGAAAACTATTACTGGTGGAGTATTAGGTGTTATGTTTGGATTTTTGAGATATAAGACAAAAAATGTATATTCATCAATGTTGTTACATGCATTAGTTAATACTATAGGGAAATAAAGAAAGAAGTGTAGAATTTTCTACACTTCTTTTTTCCCTTACCAATTTATGATAACATAATTTGGTTTTTTGCTGAATAGGGTTTTTTTAACAGACACATCGAAGCCTTTTCCCTCAAAGTATTCTTTTATTTGATTTATGTCTTCGACGGAAAGAATTTGTATTAATCCGGGCATAATAGGTTTATTCACTTGAAGTGAGAGCCCAGAATATCCTTGATGGGAAAAACGTTCAATGCTATTTTCAATAAGAGTTAGTTTACCCCTTAATTGATTTGCTGTTACACTTGTGTTGTGTGCAATTTCTTTTGTAATGTTTGACATTTTTACATTTCCTTGAATAGTAAAAAGCGATTAGAAAGAAAAATATATCTTTCTTAAAAATGTTTACTAACGATATTATTGTACCATATTATGTCAGTAAAATCAACTTTTTATATGCATATATAATATTTG
>JAQVRJ010000025.1 GCA_028701115.1 Clostridia bacterium | reverse complement strand
AATAGCAAGAAACAGTGATGATAATTAATTAAAAGAAAATAGTTAAATAAAAGTAAAAATCATAAATTTATATATTTATGATTTTTTTAATATAAATTTAAGTTTTTAGTTATATAATTTGTAAAATATTAAAAAATAGAGGAGCGATATAACATGGTAAATATGCCAAGTACAGAGGTAAAAAGTCAAAATAGAAAATTTAGTTTAAAGAGTATTAAAAAAAGGAATATTATTATATTTTTAGCAGTTGCTATAGTTATTGTATTAATTGTATTTTTCTTTTTTAGAAAAGAATCTGCTATTTCCCAATTTAATATTAATACAACTGAAGCAACAGTTACTAGACAAGATTTAGAAGAATCATTGTCTTTTACTGGAACTTTATCCGCAGCAGATGAATATGTAGTTACAACTACAGCGACTGGAAAAATAACAGAAAGTAATGTAGAGAAAAATCAAAATATTACTAAAGATAAAATATTATTTGTTATTAAACCTGATTCAGATGATTATACATTAACAAAAGCTAAATTAAATTATGATAAAGCTATAAGTAATTATGAAGATACTTTAGATTTGTTTAATGAAATAAAGGTTATAAGTGATATTAATGGTATAATAGTTAAATGGTATGTTGATGTAGGTGATGATTTTTCAAGTGGGGAAAAAATTGTAGATATTTGTAATAGCGATTTAATGACTTTAAAACTTCCATTTAATTCAGTTGATGCCCAATTAATTAATAGTGGAGATATAGGAATAGTAATTCTTGATGGAACTTTTGAACAAATTGAATGTGTAGTTTTATCTGTAGATAAAGTTGATACAATACTAACAGGAAATAGAAAAGTTAGATATGTTGAGGTACAGATTGATAATCCAGGATCAATTACAAGCGAAGATATAGCAACAGCAATAATTAATGAAACTGGTTCTACGAAAAGTGCGAATTTTGAATATAAAGATGAGTATACCATAATAGCTACAAATAGTGGTACTTTACAGAGTAAATATAAGGAAGCTGGATTAAAAGTGTATGAGGGAGAATCTTTAGGTTTAATTAAAAGTTCTAAATCACAAGAAGATTTATTGAATGGGGAAATAACATTAGCTGATGCTAAATCAACCTATGAGAATACTTTTAATCAGTATTCTGTAAAGAGCGATATAAATGGTACAGTTGTTGCAATTAATTATGAATTAAATAACAGAGTTGAAGGTTCTGCAGGGAAACCAATTACTTTAGCAACTGTTTATGATTTATCATATTTAACATTTGATATTTCAGTTGATGAGTTAGATATAAGTAAAATTGTTGAAGGACAAAAAGTTAGAATTACATGTGATGCATTAGATGGTGTCGAAATTGAAGGAATTGTAAGTAATGTTAGTATTGCTGCAACAACACAAAATAGTGTAACAACATATCCTGTGACTGTTAAAATTGAAAATCCACCAGAGGGATTATTGACTGGTATGAATGTTGATGCAGATATTATTATTAAAGAAGTATCTGATATATTAGTTATTCCTGTGGCCGCATTACAAAGAGGAGATGTTGTTTATGTTAAAGATGCAAAAGCATCAAAATCTGATAATACAAATATTCCAGATGGTTATAAATCTGTAAAAGTTGAAACTGGTATGACAAATAATAGTTATATTGAGATCGTAAGTGGATTAAGTGAAGGCGATGTTGTTTATTTAACACAAACTGCAAAAGAAAGTTTAACTGAAGAAAGTATGTTTAATTTTGGTGAAGGTATGGGAAATCAAATACCAAGTGGAGGCATGCCAAATGGAGGCATGCCCAATGGAGGAGGTATAAGACAATGATACCTTTAATAGAATTAAAAGATGTATATAAGATATATCAAATGGGAGATAATACAGTTTATGCTACTAAAGGAGTATCATTAAAAATATTTAAAGGAGAATTTGTTGCAATCGTAGGACAATCAGGATCGGGTAAATCTACATTAATGAATATTATAGGGTGTTTAGATGTACCAACAAAAGGAAAGTATTTTTTAAATGGTTCTGATGTTAGTGCTTTAAAAGATGATAAACAAGCAGATATTAGAAATAAAAAATTAGGATTTATATTTCAACAATATAATCTTATATCAAAATTAAATGTTTTAGAAAATGTAGAATTGTCATTATTATATGGTGGATATTCAAGTATAGATAGAGTTAATCTGGCAAAAGCTGCAATAGCAAGAGTTGGATTGAGTGATAAAATGAAAAATTTACCTTCACAATTATCTGGAGGTCAACAGCAACGTGTATCAATTGCAAGAGCATTAGCAAATAATCCTTCTATAATATTAGCTGATGAACCTACAGGTGCATTAGATAGTCAAACTGGTATTAGAGTATTAAATTTTTTACAAAAATTAAATAATGAAGGTAATACTATTGTTTTAATTACCCATGATAATAACATTGCAATGAAAGCAAAAAGAATTATAAAAATTAAAGATGGAGAAATCATTTATGATGGTGTTCCAGAAAATGCATTTGAGGAGTGATATTCAATGGGATTTACACAAGCTTTTAAGTTAGCATTAAAAAGTATATTAAGTAGTAAAATGCGTTCATTATTAACAATGTTAGGAATTATTATTGGTGTAGGTTCAGTTATAATTTTAATAAGTTTAATGAATGGTGTAACAAATGAAGTTGTATCAGCATTTGAATCCATGGGAACAAATGTATTAAACGTATCAATTGTAGGTAGAAATTCATCAAGAAAAATTAATGTAAATGATATGTATGAATTATATACAAACAATATGGATGTATTTATGGCAATGTCACCAACTTTGAATGTTTCTGGTACAATAAAATATGGCACGACAACTTATACATCAACAAGTTTAAATGGTGTATCTGAAGATTATGCAAAAATGAATCAATTAGAAATGCAAAAAGGCAGATTTTTAGCATATTCAGATTTAAATGACTATCATAAAGTTGCAGTAGTTGGTACGTATTTTGATCAAGAAGTTTTTAATAATAATAGTATTGGAAAATATATTAAAATAAATGGTTATCAATATGAAATTGTAGGTGTTATTGAAGAACAAGATGATTCAGCTGAAGGATCAACAGATGATTGTATATATATTCCATATACTACTGCTGCAAAAGTAAGTTATAGTAAGGTTAGTTCATTTACTTTTGCAACAATTAATCCAGAGTATAATGAATACGGAACATATTTAATAGAAAATTCTTTATATGAAGTTTTACAAAATGAAAATTACTATTCTGTTTCAGATAGAGCAACTTTAATTGAAACTGCAACAGAAATGACATCTATGTTAACAATGGTATTAGTAGGTATTGCAAGTATTTCATTATTAGTTGGTGGTATAGGAATTATGAATATAATGTTAGTTTCTGTAACAGAAAGGATTAGAGAGATTGGTATTAGAAAATCTTTAGGTGCAAAACGTAGAGATATTATGAGCCAATTTTTAATAGAGGCTGGTACAACATCTGCTTTAGGTGGTATTATTGGTATTGTTTTTGGTATATTTGTATCAGAAATTTTGGGTAATATTGTTGGAATTAATGCATCTCCAACATTTCCCTCAATAATGATTAGTTTTAGTATATCAGTATTTATTGGAATATTATTTGGATTTTTGCCAGCTAATAAAGCAGCAAAACTAAATCCAATTGATGCTTTAAGGTATGATTAATAGGAGGAAACAAAATGAAAAAAATATATAAAATATGTATATTATGTGTATGTATGGTTGGAGCATTATCGTGTAATGTTTGTTTTGCTGTAAATGAAAGTGAAGTCATTGAAACTGTAAAAATATTAGGAATAATGAATGGCGATGAAAATGGTAATATGAATTTAACATCAAATGTTACAAGGGCAGAATTTGTAAAGATGGTAGTATGTGCATCTAAATATAAAGATAGTATACCTGAGCAATCATATTATTCACCATTTAATGATGTAACATATAAGCATTGGTCTGCTAAATATGTTCAAATTGCTGTTGAAGCAGGATGGATAAGTGGTTATGGTGATGGAACTTTTAGACCAGATAATAATATTACATTAGAAGAATGTGTTTCCATTGTATTAAAATTGTTAGGATATACTGCTTCTGATTATGTAGGAGTATATCCGTATGCACAATTAACAATTTATAGAGCAATTGATTTAGATGAAAATGTTTTAACATTACAAGGACAGAATATGTTAAGAAAAGATTGTATAAATTTAATATATAACATGTTAATTTCAAAAAATAAAAATGGTCAAATATATTTAACAAATTTAGGTTATACAGTAAATAATGGTACAGTTAATTTAAATGATTTAATAAATAGTAATTTAAAGGGTCCATATGTTGTATCAACATCTATATATGATTTAGGAATAAATATAAATGGTGTAACTGTTGAAAAAAATGGTAATGGTTCAAGTATAAGTAATATTAATAAATATGATGTTATATATTATTCGGAGGTTTTAAAAAAAATTTGGGTGTATTCAAATTCTGTATCTGGAACATATCAAAGTGTAATCCCATCAGTTAATTCACCTACAAGTGTAAAAATTGCAGGTGTTACATATAATATTGAAAGTAGTCAGGCTTCATATCAATTATCTATAAATGGTAAATATAAGTTAGGAGATAAAATTACTGCTTTACTTGGTAGAGAAGGAATTGTTAGCGTAATAAGTGTTGATGATTATGTAATAAATAAAATTGGTGTTATAACTAATATTGCTAATGTAACATATCAAGATGAATTAGGTAATGATTATACAGTTAAGACAATTACAATATTTGCATTAGATGGAAAAGAGTATAAAGTTGAAACTGATAAGAATTATTATGATCAAGGAGATTTAGTAAAAATATCATATGCCTCTTCAAAATCAAATATAAATATTTTATCTAAAAAAACTATATCGGGTAAGGTAACAGATAAAAAAATAGGTACATATAAAATAGCAGATGAGATAAGTATTATAGATTATAATGGTAGCAATTGTAAAGAAGTATTTTTGTCTCGTATAATTGGTATGACTTTTAATAATAATAGTGTTATATATTATGAATTAAACTCAAATAATGAAATTACAAGTATACTTTTAAATAATGCAACAGGGGATTTAAATACATATGGAATATTAACAAATCTAACTGAAAGTAATGGTAATACATTAAAAGGTTCATATACATATTATAGCAATGAAAAATCTAATATAATAACAACAAACAATATTCTTTATAATGTAAAAAAAGGTCCAATAATGATTATATATGATGATGGAGCAATTGATACTATTAAGAATTTAACAGAATTAAAAAATATTAATGAAATTACACCATTATCTTTATCAAATGCTGCAATTACAATGTCTTTATCTGATGATATTCAAATATATTTAGAAGCAGATGATGAATATACAAAATTAACCATCAATGATTTAGTAAATAATTTTGAAAATTATTTACTAAAAGCTTATTATGATGATATATTAGTAAATGGAGGCAGAATAAGGATTATCATAGCTTATGAGAAAAATTAATTATTATAAAAATACAATTTCTTAGAATTGTATTTTTTGTTTTTAATGTTAATTTAAGGTTCTATTTATATAATATGTTTGTAAAATTAGATGAGAGGAGATGATGCCTATGTAACAACTTAGCTTACTGGAATGATATAAATTCCATTATAATCCTTATATATATAAACTCTGATAAAAGTATGGATGCTTATAGCATCTGTACTTTATTTTGTTTTATATATTATTTAGTATATTACTTGAAAAATTTATGTAAATAATATATAATGTGATGGAATGGAGGAGTAAAATGAGTGAAGAGCAAAATAATGTAGTGGATACGGAAGAAGATATAAATGAATTAATCCAAATAAGGATTGATAAGTTAAAGGAATTACAAGCAAAAGGAAAAGATCCTTTTCATATAACAAAATTTAATGTAGAACATACAAGTAAAGACATAAAAGATAATTATGATAAATTAGAAGGTAAAGATGTTGTAGTTGCAGGAAGAATGATGGCAAAAAGAATTATGGGAAAAGCATCTTTCTGCCAAATTCAAGATGGTGAAGGAAAATTACAAAGTTATGTTAGTACAAATGATTTAGGTGAAGAAGAATATAAAGAATTTAAGACAATGGACATAGGAGATATAATCGGTATTGAAGGATTTGTATTCAAGACAAAAACAGAAGAAATATCTGTACATGCAAAGAAAATAACATTGTTATCTAAATCATTAAGACCATTGCCAGAAAAGTTTCATGGTTTAACAAATACAGATTTAAGATATAGACAAAGATATGTTGATTTAATAATGAATCCAGAAGTAAAACAAACATTTTTAAAAAGAAGTAGAATTCTTAGAGGTATTAAAGGTGTACTAGATAATAAAGGTTATGTAGAAGTTGATACACCAATATTAAGTCCAATAGCTGGTGGAGCAGCAGCAAAACCTTTTGTTACACATCATAATACATTAGATATGGAATTGTATTTACGTATTGCAAATGAATTATATTTAAAAAGATTAATAGTTGGAGGATTCCCAAAAGTATATGAAATGGGAAAAATGTTTAGAAATGAAGGAATATCTATTAAACATAATCCGGAATTTACAAATATAGAATTATATTCTGCATATGAAGATTATCATGATATGATGAATTTAACAGAAGAAATTATTTCAACAGTTGCAAAAGAGGTATGTGGTGACACAAAGATTAATTATCAGGGTGTAGATATTGATTTAACTCCAGGATGGAAAAGAGTTACAATGATTGATGCTGTTAAAGAAGTAACAGGACTAGATTTTAATAAAATTACAACAGATGAAGAAGCAATAAATGCAGTAAAAGACTTGCATTTAAAAATTGAGGGTACTGCAACATGGGGTACAATGTTGAATTTAATATTTGAAGAAAAAGTTGAAGAAACTTTAATTCAACCAACATTTGTTTGTGATTATCCAGTAGATATATCTCCATTAACAAAGAGAAAAGTATCTGATCCAAGATTAACTGAAAGATTTGAATTGTTTATTGGAGCAAGAGAATATGCTAATGCTTATTCAGAATTAAATGATCCAATAGATCAAAAAGAAAGATTTTTAGCACAAGTTAAGGAAAGAGAAAGTGGTAACGAGGAAGCTAATATGATGGATGACGACTTTGTTATGGCAATAGAATATGGTATGCCACCAACAGGCGGATTAGGAATTGGTGTAGATAGATTAATCATGTTATTAACTGATTCAGCATCAATAAGAGATGTATTATTATTCCCAACAATGAAACAATTAATTAAATAATTATTAACTGATAAGATATTATTCTTATCAGTTTTTATTTATATATATATATATTGTTGAATAATTAAAAAAATTATGATATTATTATAATATTAATAGGAGGTATTTATGAAAGTATATAATACAATGAGTGGATCAAAAGAAGAATTGATACCATTAGAAGAAAAGAAGATAAAAATGTATGCTTGTGGAGTAACAGTTTATGACCAATGTCATATCGGTCATGCAAGACAAGCAATAGTTTATGATGTTATAAATCAATATTTAAGATATAGAGGTTATGAGGTAACTTATGTTAGAAATTATACAGATGTTGATGATAAAATAATAGCAAGAGCAAATGAATTAAATATGAATGCATTAGATTATTCAAAACAAAAAATTGTAGAAGCAGAAGAAGATTTATCTAGATTAAAAGTTAGAAATGCAGATATAACACCTAAAGCATCAGAAAATATAGATAATATTGTAGACTTTTGTCAAAAATTAATTGAAAAAGGTCATGCATATTTAACAGAAAAAGGTGATGTGTATTTTTCAGTAAACACGTTTCCTCAATACGGTAAATTATCAAAAAGAAAAACAGAAGAATTAATTGATGGTGTTAGAAAAGATGTTGAAGAAGGAAAAAAAGATCCAAAAGATTTTGCATTATGGAAATCAGCGAAAGAAGGAGAAATTTCTTGGGATACACCATTTGGTAAAGGTAGGCCGGGTTGGCATATTGAATGTTCAACGATGGCTTTACATAATCTTGGAGAAACAATAGATATACATGGTGGAGGTAAAGATTTAGTTTTCCCACATCATGAAAATGAAATTGCTCAAAGTGAATCTTTAACAGGAAAACAATTTGCAAAATATTGGATACATAATGGATTAATAACTATAAATGGTCAAAAAATGAGTAAATCATTAGGAAATACAATGACAATTAAGGATGCATTAGAATTATATGAACCAGAAGTAATTAAATATTTAATGCTATCTAAACACTATTCAACACCATTAGATTTAAATGATAAAGAATTTGCAGTATCTGAAATGAATTTATATTATTTTTATAATACATTTAAAGCTATTGATGAATTAAAAGATGTTGTATTAAAAGATTATGAAAATAACGAAGTATTTAAGAGTATAAATGCTAATTTTATCAAATCAATGGATGATGATTTTAATACAGCTTCAGCTATTTCTGAATTATTCCAAACATTTAAGTATTTAAATACTTTGATAAAAGAAAATAAAGATTTAAATATTCTTAAAGCAATAAAGAATGAAATAATAAGGGTATATAGCGTTATTGGATTATTACAAGAAGATCCAGCAAGATTTGTTTTGTCTTTAAAAAATAAACATTTGAAAAAAGCTAATTTAACAGTTGAAGAAATTGAAAAATTAATTAGTGAAAGAACAAATGTGAAACAAGAAAAAAATTATGTAAAGGCCGATGAAATTAGAAATGAATTAGATGCAAAGGGCATTATATTAAATGATAGCGCTTCTGGAACAAATTGGGACTTTAAAGAATTATATACAATTATGTAACTTGTGTAAAACATGTGGATAAAATATAATATAATTAGGAGGAATGCTATGAGAACATTTTTAACAGTAGCTTTATCGGTATGTATATTTGTAGTAATTGGATTTGGAATATTTATGAGGTTCCAAACAGATTTTCCAACAATTGCTACTTTAGTACAATAGTATTTGACAAATAATTATTTTTGTAGTATTATTTAACTATGAAAAATGATGATGAAAGAAATGTGACAACTTTCTAGTTCAATTAGAAATAATTGCGTAATTCTGCGTTAAAGAAAATGAGATAAATAGTAATATTTATAAAATTGGGTGGCACCACGGTATATAATCGTCCCTAATGCATTTTTAAATTGCATTAGGGACTTTTTGTATAAATTTGAAAGGGGAAAGAAATGGAATATATTAGTTTAGAAAAAAAAGTAGATAATTATGATATAGAAGTAATTATTGAAAAGTATAAGAATGGTGAAATAAAAAATAATGATACTGTTAAAGTAAAAGGCTATATTCATAGAATTAGAAAGATGAGTGGATTTGCATTTGTTATATTAAGAACATCAAGAAGATTAATTCAATCTGTATTTACAGACGGAGAATCAAAGGGTTCTTTAGATAATTATGAAGAAGAAGATACAGTTATATTAACAGGTACAATAGTTAATGATGAAAGAAGTAAAATGGGATTTGAATTAAGAGTAATAGAAATTGAAAAATTATCAGGCCCAATTGAAACTTTACCAATTGTTATAAATAAAAAACAAGTTGATTGTAATATTGATGTATTATTAGATAATAGAATAATAACAATGAGAAATCCTTATGAAAGAGCAATATTTAAATTAGTAGATGGTATACTATTTGCATTTAGAGATTTTTTAAGGAAAGAAGGATTCACAGAGTTTATTCCACCTAAGATAGTACAAGCTGGTGCTGAAGGTGGAGCAGATATGTTCCAAATAGAATATTTTGATAAATTAGCATATTTAAATCAAAGTCCACAAATGTATAAACAAATTATGGTTGGAGTATTTAATAAAGTATTTACTACAAGCCCAGTATTTAGAGCTGAAAAACATGGAACAAGAAGACATATTAATGAATTTGAAGGATTAGATTTAGAAATGGGATTTATTGATTCTTTTGAAGATATTATGGTACTTGAAGCAAGAATGATGAAATACTTAGTTGATGTATTAAACAAAGATTACGCACTAGAATTAGAAGAGATTAATTTAAAATTACCTGAAGTAAAAGATATTCCAATGATTAAATTTGCAGAAGTTAAGGATTTAATTGCTAAAGAATATAACAGACCATATAGAGATAAATTTGATTTAGAGCCAGAAGAAGAAAAATTAATTGGTAAATATTTTAATGAAAAATATAATTCACAATTTGTATTTGTAACACATTATCCAGAAAAGAAGAGACCTTTTTATGCAAAAGAAGATCCAAAAGATTCAAATTATACATTAAGTTTTGATTTACTATTAAATGGTGCAGAAATTACAACTGGTGGACAAAGAATAAATGATTATAATGAACAAGTTGCAAAAATGCAAAGAAGAGGAATGGATATAACTCAATTTGAAGATTATTTAACAATGCATAAATATGGAATGCCACCACATGGTGGTTTAGGCATTGGATTAGAAAGATTATCTATGAAATTATTACAATTAGAAAATATTAGAATGACAACTGCATTTCCAAGAGATATGGAAAGATTGAGACCATAATAAAGGATGTGAAACTAATGAAGAAAAAAGTAGAATTATTAGCACCAGCTGGCAGTTTAGAAAAAGCAAAGATTGCTTTCTTATATGGTGCAGATGCTGTATATGCAGGGACATCAAAGTTATCTTTAAGAACAAGAGCTGAGATGGAATCAGATAGTTTGGCTCAAACTATAGAATATGCACATAGTATAGGTAAAAAAGTTTATGTAGCTTTAAATATTTATGCAAGAGATTCAGATTATGAAGATATTATTGAAGAAGTTAAAAAGTTATCCAAACTTGAACCAGATGGATTAATTGTTGCAGATGGTGGTATTATAGATATAATAAAAGAATATGGACCTAATTTACCAATTCATATCAGTACACAAGCTAATACTGTAAGCGCGCATTCTGCTAATTTCTGGCGTAAAAATGGTGCTTCAAGAGTAATATTAGCAAGAGAATTACATAAAGATGAAATTAAAGGTATTGTAGATGGAACACCTGAAGATTTTGAAGTCGAAATGTTTATACATGGTGCAATATGTTTTGGATATTCTGGTAGATGTTATTTAAGTAATTATTTAGCAAATAGAAATTCGAATTTAGGAGATTGTGCACAATGTTGTAGATGGGAATATAATGTTTATGTTGAAGAAAAGAAAAAGCCAGGAGCATTAATGCCTGTAAATTATGATGAGCATGGAACATATATTTTTTCATCAAAAGATATGTGCTTAATGAAAGATTTACCTGAAATATTAGAAATGGGTGTAGCTAGTTTAAAAATCGAGGGTAGATTAAAAACAACATATTATTTAGCAACTGTTATAAACGCATATAGACATGCTATTGATGCATATTATGAAGATCCTAAACATTGGAATAGTAAAAAATATATGAATGAATTATTAAAAGTAAAAACAAGAGGTTTAACAGATTTTTATTTTAATGATAAAAATAATCAAGATATACAAGACTATTTAGGAATACAAAAAAATGTTGGTTGGGAACATGGAGCAGTTGTAATCGATACAGATAATGAAGGTATAACTACATTAGAAATAAAAAACAAGTTACAAATTGGAGATGAATTAGAAATATTATTACCTAATACAATTGATGCTTATAGTTTTAGAATAGATAACATGATAGATTATGATACAAATATAAGTATTCAAGTTATAAATCCAGGAAAAGAAGATCAAAAAATAAAAATGAAATTACCTATTGAGGTAAAAGAAGGATATATAATAAGGAGAAAGAGAGTGTGATTCTATGCCAGACAAGATTAGAGTAGGTATAGTTGGTTATGGTAATGTTGGAAAAGGTGTTGAAAAAGCAATTTATGATTCGCAAGATATGGAGTTAGTGGCTATATTTTCTCGAAGAAAACCTGAGTTATTAAATAGTCCTTATGATAATTCTAAATTTAAATCATATATTAATATACTACAATATGAAAAAGATATTGATGTAATGATAATGTGTGGTGGTTCAGCAACAGATTTAGA